>NZ_JAUORD010000175.1:0-251 GCF_030547345.1 Anaerobacillus sp. 1_MG-2023
GCATTGCAACACCGCCTGTAAGGGCTGTAAGGCTACCAATGGCTTTGCCACCTTTAGCAATAAAAGATAGGCCAAATACAAGGGCTGCTAAGCCTAATAATAATTTAGCTGCATAGTAAATCATGAATGATAAAGACACTACACCACCAATTAATGGTTGTGCGCCTTCTACTGCGCCCGCTACTTTTCCAAATGTTGAAAATAAAGTTAGGCCAATACTTACTTGTATTATGTTAAGAACAGCGCTAAAT
>NZ_JAUORD010000176.1:0-251 GCF_030547345.1 Anaerobacillus sp. 1_MG-2023
GCCATAGGACGACAGCGGTACTGTATCCCGATGACTTCGGCCTGGGGCAGAGTGGCGATCAGCCAACGTGACAACTGCTCGATCCAGCCGTCTGCCGGCTCCCGATAGACAGTCACCAGCAGCAGAGGAGCATACCAATCGATATTGATGTGTTCGAAACCGGGTTCACTATGACCCCGGCCATGAAACAAGCGCTGGGCTTCTTTTGATACTGGCAAACGAAAATCAGGAATCATAAAGGCTGTTTTATC
>NZ_JAUORD010000177.1:0-251 GCF_030547345.1 Anaerobacillus sp. 1_MG-2023
GCGCTAAATAACCGCCACAGCGACTCATCAGAGGTATTAGTGTGCATACTGGTCATCAAGTTCCCATATACTCTTCAAGGTTAAGGCGTGTTACTGGACCTGAGTGACTTAGATCATGATGCGTCGTCAAAATAACGCTCCCCCCTTGCTCCACATGCTGGGCAAGCAGCGCTTCTTTTTCAGCGACCCCGCGTTTATCAATAGCGGTAAACGGCTCATCTAAAATCCACAAAGGCGCATGAGTCATATAT
>NZ_JAUORD010000178.1:0-250 GCF_030547345.1 Anaerobacillus sp. 1_MG-2023
GGGATGCGCCGACCGAAACTGTTGCCGTGTTCTGCATCGCAACGGCGATTCTTTCGGCGATCACGCACGTGGCTTTCGAGGACACGATCTGGCCAGTTGGCGCAATGGGCTGGGCATCTGCAATCGCACTGGGCCTTGGCCCTGTTGGTCTTGCTTTTTATGTCTGGGATATCGGTGTGAAACGTGGCGACATTCAATTGCTGGGCACGGCATCCTATGCGGCGCCTCTGTTGTCGACACTGGTTCTGGT
>NZ_JAUORD010000179.1:0-250 GCF_030547345.1 Anaerobacillus sp. 1_MG-2023
CTTCTCGTTTGATGGCGTCAACTTCTTGTTCAGGTGTAATGGCCACATCTGTCTGTGGGGCAGCGGCGGGCGCCGGTTGTGGCTGCACCTGTGGCTGCGACTGCACAGGTTGTTGCGGTTTTGCCTGAGGGCGCGGCTGGCGTGCTTCGGGGCCTGCAACCGCAGCAGGGGGCGGTGTCTGTCGTGGCACATCTGCCGCGTCGGTCGTCTGACCGGTGAAACGGTGACTCGGAAGGTCGCGGGACTGGTT
>NZ_JAUORD010000180.1:0-250 GCF_030547345.1 Anaerobacillus sp. 1_MG-2023
GGATGCGACAGCCGCGTCCGCAGGGTGCATTTTGGTGACGCGCCTTCAGGCACTGGGTTGTAACGGCATCGTCACCGACGGTGGCTTCCGTGATACACCGGAAATCTCTGCATTGGACATGCCTGCTTATCACTCACGGCCCAGTGCGCCGACCAATTTGACCAAACACCATGCTGTTGCGATCAATGATCCCATCGCATGTGGGGGTGTTTCTGTGTTTCCCGGCGATATTTTGGTAGGAGACAACGAG
>NZ_JAUORD010000181.1:0-250 GCF_030547345.1 Anaerobacillus sp. 1_MG-2023
ATGTCGGTGCGTGTGCGTCCGCCAAGAAGAGCATAGAGCGGCTGTCCGGTTGCTTTTCCGAACAAATCCCAAAGCGCCATATCCACGATAGATTTTGCGTGCAGGTGACCCTGCAGGAACCCATCTAGCTTGCGCATCGGTGTATCAACGCCAAAAGGGGAAACGCCAAGGATTTCCGGTGCCATTTCTGCAATCGCGCTTGGCACACCATCGGCAAACGCAGGCAGGTAATGTGGGATCGGGCAAACCT
>NZ_JAUORD010000182.1:0-250 GCF_030547345.1 Anaerobacillus sp. 1_MG-2023
AGCCATCACTGGGCAGGCGGCCTTGGGCCAAAATACCCTGCACAACCTCACCTGCTTTAGCAGTAAATTGCTTTTGTAATAGTTGTTCTAAATATGCTTGCTTATAACCACGAACTATACCTGCTTTGACTAGCTGTTTTTTTGCATCATCAAGGCTGAGTAAATCACCGCCTTGCGCGACGGTAAGCTCGCCAGTAGCCATCATTTTATCATCACTGATGACAACCTCTAACTTTGCATCGTATTTGGT
>NZ_JAUORD010000183.1:0-250 GCF_030547345.1 Anaerobacillus sp. 1_MG-2023
TTGTTACCCTGTGTTACGGAATTTTAGTTCCTGGTATTCAGGCCAACACAATTGCTGTTGGATTCGAAAACACAATTGGTCTTAATAAAAGCATCACTGGCATTGTTCTTGTTGCATTACTTGCCATCATTATTTTTGGCGGTGTTAAGCGAATTGCTACTGTTTCGGAAAAAGTTGTTCCTTTCATGGCTTTAGGGTATGTAATTATCACTTTCATTCTTTTATTTGCAAATGCGACAGAAATTCCAGC
>NZ_JAUORD010000184.1:0-250 GCF_030547345.1 Anaerobacillus sp. 1_MG-2023
GGTAAAGCGATTAACGCAGTCATCAAACCGATAATGAACAACTGACCACCACCAAGGAGTGCCAATTCACGGCCAGTCATTCCCATGCACCGTAACAAAGCAAACTGACGCTGACGCGACACTTCACCCGCCACAGTGGCAACAAACAAGCCACATACAGAAATAAAGAGGGTCAATTTTCCTAAGGTCGATGTCACCACAAAGGTTCGGTCAAACACCCTCATAGCTTGATTCATCAACTCGGCATTAT
>NZ_JAUORD010000019.1:0-57278 GCF_030547345.1 Anaerobacillus sp. 1_MG-2023
AACGCGCGCCGATTGAATATCGACACGCGTTGGCAGCGTAGTTTTTTTAGACTGTCTACTTGACAGGGGTAGGACCAGATATGCCGGGTTTTGCATTATTTAATGATTAACACGGGACAATGAGAACGCTGAAGGACCGTATGACTCACGCTTCCAAGGAACCACTCACGTAAACCGTTCAGTCCCCTGCTCCCCATAATAATAAGATCACGATTATGCTCATCTGCATATTTCACAATTTCATTTCCAGGGTTCCCTTCAAGAACCATTGTCTTCACTTTATGATTTGGTAGCTGAACGTCTAACTTCTCGCTAATTCCCTTTAGCATATCCACCGCTTCTTTTCTAAGTTCATTTAAGATGCTCGCGTAAACAACAGCAGAGCTAATTTGCGCTGTAGGGTTTAATGCAGTGACAACATCAATTTCAAGAGAGTCATTTTCTTTTGCCATGGCAATCGCTTCATTTAATGCTTTAACACTCAGGTCAGATCCATCAAAAGCTACAAGAATTTTATTATATTTTTTCATTGCAACATTCTCCTCCCCTGTTCTACTATCATTTTAACATAAGAAAAGAACTAGTCCTGTGACATTAATCACGAAGAGATGGTTATTTACGTTGCCTTTTGTAGAGAATTTGTTCTGTCAAAATAGCTGTAATGGAACCGAGAATAAGTCCGTTGTTTAGAATAGAAGCCGCAATTGGAGGTGCTTGCTGAAAGGCTTCGGGTGGAATAAACATTGTTCCAATCCCAACCATAAAGGAAATCCCTATTATAAATGGTTTTCCCTCTGACTGATCTTTCTTAAACTCATTAAAAGCAATTCCAACCATATTCACAAATACAATAAAGATAACAGCATACCCAACCGGTTCAGGTAGCGCTGCAAAGAAGCCCATTAAGGCTGGAAACAAACTAATGATAATAATAAATCCACTTCCAAGTACAAAAGGAAGTCTCTGCTTTAATCCTGTTGTTAATATAAATCCAGCGGCACCTGAGATCGGCACGCTTCCCACCGCAGAAAAAACGCCTCCAAGTAATTGATTTATGCCAGAAACAAAACCTGCTTGTCTATAGCGCCCCATTGGCTTCGTATTAGCCAACTTATTCAACACCTCTTCGACTACGCGTATACTCGCAATCATGTTGGTGAGAAGAAGCAGCGTGACTAGAAAAGCTGTGATAATCATGCCGGAATCCCATGTAGGATAACCAAATGCAAGCACCTCTGGAAGCTCAATCATTCCTCCCTCAGGAACAACGATCGGTTTGGCTAGTCCAAACACCGCAAAAATGATCCACCCTATAATTAGGATAATGAGAATACTGTATTGTTGAATCATGGCAGGCATAGAACGTGAAAACCAAATGGAGATAAATACAAGTAAAAGCGATAGTCCAGCAATTCTAAGATCAATGCCTTCTTTTAAATAACCAACGCCCATCATCCCATTTAGAAACGATCCGCTAAGTTGAGCAACAAGAAGCAAGAGATAAATTCCTGTCACGACCGGTGTAAAGAGACGAGATAACTTTTCTACTAATCCAAACGCACTAAGAAGAATGAAGATCACTCCGCTTGCGATCATCGCAAGTTCAAGTGCTTGTAGCGTCTCTATATCAGATCCGAAAAGGGTAGAGCTTAATCCCGCATAAAGCACAAACACTCCCCACCATAACCCGGCAGGACCTTCGTTAATAGGTAATCGATGACCGAACGTTACTTGAAGTATTCCCGCTACGCCAAGCACAAACATCGTTCTTTGCACGAACCCTGCTGCCATCGCAGGATCCATATTGAACAAGCTAGCGATAGCAACGGGAGCAACGATTGACCCTGCAATCATAAAAACGGCCCATTGAAGGGCTGATAAGGTATTACGCATGTAAAAGCCTTCTTTCCTTAAAACAAATTATATACCCCACTTATTTTATCAAAGTGACTGAATGAGGTCATTACGTATTTTTCCACTATAAAAAAGATCAAGGCTCTGTTATACTATTTTATTGGTGATTTGATTTAATCAAATACACGGGTGGGAGAGGGAAACACAAGTAAGAAGGGAATAAAGTGAAAACGAAAATTAATTTTGATTTTCAGGCTCACGATACTTCACTGAAGAAAGAAATTCTTGCAGGCATTACATCATTTTTTACGATTGTTTATATTGCAGCGGTTAACGCGTCAATCCTTGCTGATGCAGGAATTCCTTTCGAAGCAGGAATGATTGCAACAGTCCTGACGTCAGTGTTCGGCTGCCTGTTAATTGGTTTCTATGCAAATGCACCGATTATCCTCGTACCAGGAATGGGTGTAAATGCGTTCTTTACGTATACAATGGTTGAATCAATGGGATTAAGTTGGGAGGTGGCACTCGCTTCCGTCTTTGTTGCAGGGATTCTCTTTGCGATCACGGCGTTCACACCACTATCCGGTGTCCTTTCAAAGTCAATCCCAAGATCATTAAAAGAAGCAATTACTGTTGGAATAGGCTTATTCTTAACATTTATCGGATTACAAAAAGGTGGCATTGTCGTTTCTAGCGATACGACTTTTGTAGAACTTGGAAACCTTGGATCTGCTCATGTTATTGCAACTCTTGTGACGCTTGCATTAGCAGCCATCCTGTTTATTCGAAATGTAAAAGGTCATTTCTTAATAAGCATGCTTCTCGGCACAGCACTTGCCTGGTCACTAGGCTTAATTTCAACCGGAAAGCAGGAAAGCTTTTCTTTTTCATCATACGGATCTGTTTTTGGAGCGATGTCATTCGATGATATTCTTATGCTCCCTTTCTGGATCGCCACCTTTTCGATGGCGATGATTCTTGTTTTTGAGAATATGGGCTTGCTTCACGGCTTACTTCCAGATCAATCGAAATTCGATAAATCCTACAAAGCAAATGCCATTTCAGCTATCTCGTCTGGTCTTTTCGGCACAAGTCCTACCGTCTCAACTGTCGAGAGCGCCTCAGGTATTTCTGCAGGAGGGCGTACTGGTTTAACGTCCATCACAACAGGATTATTGTTCTTAACGTCTCTCTTTTTCATACCTGTCTTCAAGATGATTCCTGATTCTGCGATCGCTCCAGTTCTTATTATTATAGGCGGACTGATGATCACATCCATTCAGAACATCTCATTGCAGGATTTCTCTGAAGGGTTTCCAGCGTTCTTAATCATTGTGATGATTCCACTCACGTATAGTATTGTGGACGGTATTGCATTTGGTTTTATCGCCTATCCTTTTCTTAAAATTGCTCTAGGCAAAGCAAAAGAAGTTCCTGTTCCAATGTACATTATCGCGAGTTTATTTTTCATTAACTTCTTTTTGCATACGATCTAACATTAACGTTGTAAAGGTATGAATGAAACCTCCCTTGTTGGGAGGTTTTTTTATTCTCCATCACTACATCCAAATATTGTGTGATAAGCTTAGAAAAGGTGATAAAATTGACGAACACGAAAACAGCTTTTCTTTTACTATCCTTTCTTCTTATCTCTGCTTGCGAGCAACGAGAAGCCCAACACTCCTTTTCTGAAGCCACTTTCATCAAAAGATCTATTCCCTATATGCATTATGACGTGCCAACAGAACTTATCCTTACAAAATACGAAACCGTTCAGCCAAATGAATGGGGGGAACGCACCACAGGAGTCCAAACACACTTTGAAACAACAGAAAAAGAAATCGCTCTTACATTCGATGCATGTGGTGGCCCTCATGGAAGTAACGTCGATCGTGAACTTATCAGATTTTTACAAAAAGAGCAGATCCCTTCAACCCTTTTCATTAATAGCAGGTGGATTGAAAAGAACACTAAACTATTTCAGCAGCTCGCTACTAATCCGCTATTTCAGATTGAAAATCACGGCACCCATCATCAACCTCTATCTGTAAACGGAAAATCCGCCTGGGGTATTTCAGGAACGGCATCAGTCAAAGAAGTGATTGCCGAAGTCAAAGAAAACCAGGAGAAAATAGAAAATCTTACAGGATCAAAATCAACTTTGTTTCGGTCAGGAACGGCATATTACGATGAAGTGGCAGTACAAATCGCTAAGGATCTTGGTATACAAATTGTAAACTATACCATTCTTGGAGATGCTGGTGCGACTTTTACAAGCGGACAAGTGAAGAACGCTCTTATAACGGCCAAACCTGGTGATATCGCTTTGTTACATATAAATCAACCAAAAAGTGGAACGTCTGAAGGCGTGAAACAAGCCGTTCCTATTCTCCATGAGAAAGGTTTTACCTTTGTTCAACTTCACAACCAGAATTTGCAGTGACTACAATTATTCTGAATGGTCACCTTATAAATGAACAACTAATAAGGGGTGACAACACATGAGCCAATCAAAAGGCCAGCGTGAAAGACAATTTCGAAAAAGAAAAGAAGCGCAAAACCCACATGGCAAGATTAAGTCGCTTGAACAGCTCGCTAACGAAACACCGAATAAACCTTAGGTCGATTAAACTCCTTCTAATATGGGTAAAGGTTTGTAGAGTAAGAAAGGAGTTTGTGATATGAATGAAATGACGGTATCCGTATCCGGCATGAAAGGTGAAGACTGCATTCAACGCATTGAATCTGCCCTTCTCTCTTTAAACGGTATCGATCGAGCTCTCGCCGATCTGAATGAAGAAACAGTGACCATTGTATATGATGAAGATGCCGTTGATCCATCGGCAATCATGCAAACAATTGAAGACGCTGGCTATCAGCCTTCGTAGCTCCGTTAGAGTCTGTGCAACTTGCAGGCTCTTTTTTAGTGACGATATTCAACACATATCAACAAAAAAAATCGAATTCTTTCCTATGAACTTTCAATCTTCGCATTTTCATGGTGGTAAGGTATAACTATGCGCTAATGAAAAGTTAAGGAAAGGGGTGGCGTGAGTGGATCACACTAACCTGAATGTCGAAAAAAAACTCCCTCTAATGCCAGAACATTATCCATCACCTTGCTCATTAGAGGAATACAACGAGTTAATCGAGAAACTTGAAGCTTTAGCTTATGAAAATAAAACACTAAGTACTGTTCATTATCTTGTCGCAGGTGTAGCACATGAAATCAAAAACCCTCTTACCATCATGAAAGGTTTCCTCCAGCTCATTAAACCCGATTTGGATAAATTACAAAAAAACGATATAGCTGATTTACTATTATCAGAAATCCATCGAACCAATACATTGATTGAAGAATTTCTTCAAGCTGCACGTCCTATAGAACATATCAAAGAGCGTATTGATGTTGTGCCATTCCTAAAAAATATTATTCTTCTTTTCCATAGCCAGGCAACTCTGAACAGATGTGATATTACTACGAATCTAAATCACTTCTCCGAACCACTCGAAGTGACGATCGATTCAGGACAATTTAAGCAAGTGTTCTTAAATATGATTAAGAATAGTATTGAATCGATTCGTAGTAGCAATAAAGAAAACGGAAAGATTTCATTATCAATTGCAAAGCGTCTTCACTCCGTTACGATCAAAATTAGTGATAACGGAGCTGGCATGGATACGTCCACCCAACAAAAGGTCTTCCAACCTTTTTATACGACAAAAGAAAAAGGAACAGGACTTGGCCTATTCCTCTGTAAACAAATTATTCAAAACCATAAGGGAACGATTAAGGTGAGCAGTGCCCCATCGTTTGGAACAACTTTCACTATTCAATTACCACTGACTCATTAAAATCCAATTTGTTCGCTTTCTGCTGAAGTCGTTGCTCTCCTTCTGTTCTTATGGAGAAGCGCGTTTACCTCACCGCCTACGAGAAGAATGATGCCCGTTAAATAGAACCAAAGCATTAAGATAATGACACCACCAAGACTACCGTAAGTTGCTGAATAGTTACCGAAATTACTTACGTAAAAAGCAAAAGCAAGAGAAATCACTTGCCAGCCAATCGTCGCAACGACTGCTCCAATAATAACTTCTTTAAATGGAAAATGCTTATTAGGAGCAAATCGATAAAGAGCTGCCAGAATACACGCCATAATCCCTACAGCTATAACCCATCGTAAAATACGGAAAAGAAACTCAGTCGAGCTCGGAAGGTTAAGCGTCGAAGTAACAGCATCTATAATGACGTCGCCGAAAACTGGTAGAACAAGTGTGACAATAAAGACAAGTATAAGTCCAACTGTTAGGCAAATCGAAAGCAGTCTAGCTTTAATAAAAGATCTCGTTTCTTCAACGTCATATGCAAGGTTAAGGGCCCGCATCAGAGCCATCATACCGTTCGATGCAGACCAGAGAGTACCGAGTAAACCAATCGTTAAGAGCCCTCCCTGCGGCTCACTTATGATTGATAGAACGTTATCCTGAAGTATACTTCCGGTCTCTCCGGGAGCATATTTTGTGAGAAAATCCACTGCTTCCTGTTTATCAATCGATAAGTATGGAAGAATTGAAAGAATTAAAATAAGTAAAGGAAAAATGGAGAGCATAAAGTAGTATGCTAATTCTGCTGCAAGGCTTGTTACACGATCTTCTCCTATTTCTTTACCTAATTTTTTAACGAATGCAATCCCTGACATCTTTACTAGTCCCCTTTCTATAGTTCTTCCCTTCTATTCCCTATTATGACTCACTGTAATCATCAACACGAAAAGGGAGCAGACGCGATGTCTGCTCCCTTTAGGCCTTACTTTTTACTCTCAATTTAAGTTCATCCATTCCATTTAAGGCGTTGTTGAACTTTGCTCTTCTTCTATAGCATTCATATTCCCATTTGGATCGTCAATTTGATCTTCCAGGTTCAAATGAGTTTTAAGCTCCGTTTTTGCAGTCGCTAGCGACTGATCGTCCAGTTTGAAATAATAAGTCCCAGCAGGTTGAAAATCAGTACCTGTTAACTGTAGTTTTTCAATTGAATCGATTTTCGTAATAAATGGATAAAGTCCTAGAGCTTCGTTAAATGTAAAGCTCATCGTTAAGTTCTCACCTATTCGATCTACTAAGTCCCCATATTTCGGAATAGAAGATAGTGAACTGACTTTATCAATGGCCGCAGTAATAACTTCCATTTGGCGCTGACCACGCTTCAAATCTGAATCAGCCTTACGGGTTCTTGCAAAAGCAAGGGCCTCTTTCCCATTTAGCGTCTGCTCTCCTACTTCTAAGTCAATTTTCCCTTTTGATTCCTTGTATAGTTGATCTGCGATAAGCTGTGAATCGATATTAACTTTGATTCCGCCCATTTCATCAATCACTGTTTTAAAGGCATCAAAATTAACTCTCACAACTTCATCAATTGGAATTCCTAACAAACCTTCCACTGTATCAATCGTCAAGTCAATTCCACCATAAGCATGAGCGTGAGTAATCTTGTCCATTCCTCTTCCGGGAATGTTAACATAAGAATCACGTGGGATACTAAGAAGCTTCATTGATTTATCATCTTGATTAAATGTGGCTACCATCATCGAATCACTGCGCCCATTCGATGTATCCTCTTCATCATCAACACCGAGTAATAACACAGAAAAATGATCTTTCCCCATATCAACTGCACCATTTCTAAGATCTGACTGGTTTCCACGTTCTGGCTGCATTACTGATTGGTCTGATACGCTGGAAACTTTATAATAAAGGTATCCTGCATACCCACCAAAACCGACTATAATAAATAATAGAATGAATAGCGTTATTCTTAATCCACGTCGTTTTTTCTTAGGCTTATATCGACTTCGAGGTTCCATCTGTTCATCATTCATAGAAATTTATCTCCTTCAATATAAATCTTCTTTTACTACATGCATAGATCATTCGTATCCCAAACCGAATGATCGTCGGTCTTTCGCTGACCGATTCCATTGTAAAAGGTTTATTCTGAAATAATCCTAACTATAAATGTATCACTCTTTATTACGACTTTCTACCTAAATATTTTTCCAATTAGTTGGGAGTACTTTGTAAAAATCTCGAGATATATGTAGAATACAATAAGATGCTATAGAGAAAGGACAAACTCCAGTGCACATAAAAACCGAATCAATCCCCTGGATCATTATAGGAAGCTATTTTCTATTCGGCTCAGTTTGGATATTGCTTTCTGATACAATTCTGTATCACTTCTCTTCCGATTTCTTAGCGAATAAGCAAATTGGTCTATATAAAGGCTGGTTTTTTATTTTACTAACTTGTTTGTTTCTTTATTTTCTATTGAAACACCTTCTCTATAAAAATGAAGTAATGGAAAATCAGCTTCTTGAGAGTGAAGAACGATATCGGCGCCTTGTTGAATCTTCTCCGTATGCCATTTGTCTTATGGAAAATGATGAAATCACCTATACCAACCGTACTGGACTGCAAATGGTAGGTGTTGAATCGATTCAAGATCTCTATGTTAATCGTCAATCACTTATCGCTAACTTGGAAGATACTGAGAGATTCAAAAGCCTACTAAATAAAATACAAGCTCAAGAGGAACCGTCTTCTGAAACAATTGAATACCAGTTGTTACGTTCAAATAACGAAGTCATAGATGTAGAATCAACGCTGATTCCTATTATGTTCAATCACAAATCCACCACGATCATCCAAACTCGAGACATTACAGAACGAAAAAAAGCTGTGAAAGAACTATGGGAAGCGAAACAACTCATACAAGCTATCATTAGCGCTTCTCCTATCGCCACTCTTGCCCTCGACATGGAGTCAAATATTCGATTGTGGAATCCAGCTGCCGAAAAAATATTTGGATGGAAAAGCGAAGAAGTGATCGGCAAGAAAAGTCCCATTGTTCCTGTAGAGGAAAAGGATATTACTATTCCTGAAATTATTGAATATGGACATATCGTAAACAAAGAAGTCAAACGGATGCGCAAGGATGGATCCATCGTCTATACAGCTTTGTTTACAGCGCCTATCCAAGATGAAAATGGTCAGATCAATGGGATCATGGCTGCGTTTATGGATATAACAGACAAAAAGAAGACAGAAGATGCTCTGCTAAAAACAGAAAAGCTATCCGCTGTTGGCCAACTTGCCGCTAGCGTAGCTCATGAAATACGGAATCCTTTAACATCAGTCAAAGGATTCATTCAGCTTCTAAGTAGTGATAATGATTTCGCTGATAAGACGCCGTTCCTTTCCATTATGCTATCTGAGATTGATCGGATGGATTCGATCATTAAAGATTTGCTTGTCCTTGCCAAGCCTCAGGCTGAGCATTTTACATTTTTTAATGTAAACACATTGCTCTCATATGTCGTACAGCTTTTAAGTACTCAGGCATCTCTGTACAACATTACTTTTATAACAGACTTCACGGAGCGTCATGAATCTCTATACGGAGAAGAGAATCAGCTGAAGCAAGTTTTTATTAATTTAATCAAAAATGCGATGGAAGCAATGCCTGATGGCGGCGTTTTACGATTAAAGACTGTAGTAAAAGACACTAACATTAACGTGATCATTGTCGACGAAGGTGTTGGTATCCCTGAGCACAAACTAAAAACACTTGGAGAACCTTTCTACACAACAAAAGAAGAAGGCACTGGTCTAGGTTTGCTATCTAGTTTTAAAATTATTGAGAACCATCAAGGGGAAATCGATTTTGATAGTACTGTCGGAATTGGAACCACTGTGACCGTTTGCTTTCCGATTGAACGTGAGACATGATAGGAATGAATACAAAAATAGTCATTTCCGCTCGGATTTTGTCCATTTTTTGTGCTTTTAGCCATTTCTATGCTAAAATATCATTCGTCTCTTATTCTCGAATAAGCTTGACCTGAAGGAGGAAGCAACATTGCAAAAAACAAAAAGAAATGATCCCTGTCCTTGTGGCAGCGGCAAAAAATATAAAAAATGCTGTATGACATCTGAAAGTGCACAGGATCAATTAGAAGAACAGCTTTATACACAAGAACTATATACAATTCAAGCACAGCTTGTAGAGTATGCGATGAGTGAACATGATCAAAAAATGGTCTCTCTAGCAAATGATTTATTTAACCGTTTTGAAATCCCCAAAAATCTTGAGGAAGCTTATATGCACGGTATTTTCCCATGGGCAATCTTCCATCAATCTCTTAACCAGTGGAACAAAACGATTGTTAGAGAATATCTTCAACTTTATGCGCACACCTTCTCTACTGAGAAAGTTAAAGAAACCGTGAACGACTGGCGCGATGCTTACATGTCTATTTATACAGTGGAAGAAGCATCAGGCCACACAGCGGTCGTAAAAGAACTGGGGTCAAACCAACCGATCAGTGTCCTTCTACATGAAGAAGTAATCCTTACTAGCGGAGAAAGTTTAGCAGGCATTCTTCTTCCTGTCAAAAATGGTGCCATGCCATTTATTGAACTTCTTAAAATCGCACCAGATGCTATGGAAATGGTGGAAAAGAAACTTTCATCAGAAGAATCAAACTACAATGTTCGTTCTATGATGCAACGTGATTTCCCAGAAGTACTTAGTCAAATTGTGAAACACGGCAACGGTTCAGAAGAATCAAACGAATCGATTGAAATGATTTGGTCTAGAAAAGAAGATGCAGAAGTAGCTTCACTCTTTATGGAGCAGGTTAGTGAAGAGTACTCTCAGGAACAAATTCAAGAAATTCTTCGTTTTTGGAAGAAATATGCTGATGATGAAAAGCCTATTGTTAGAAAAGCTTCTATCTTTGCAGCATCTCTTGAATATCTTGCTGCCAAAGTTTATGACACTTCAATCAGCCAGAGTGCTCTTGCGAAAAAATATGGAACATCTGCTTCTAGTATTTCTAGTAAATATAAAGCTTTCCACGAACGCTTTATCCCTGCTATGAGCTAAAATTAATGATCTTACATTCAAGCTGGTTTTATCCTAAAACCAGCTTTTTCATTAATTTCGAATGAAATGTAAGATATAATAAGATAGTTACGTAAAGGAACATTGTAGTTTACAGCTCCTTTACGTTCTATAATAACCTATTACTTCGAGCAAAAACCGAGAATCAACAATAGAAACGAACTTGGCTAATAAGAAAAAGGGGGAACTGAAGTGACCGATCAAACATCTACTCAACAAGTAGGAACTTATATACTTGAGCAAGCCTTAGAGATTGCACAAAGTACATACGAACGACAGCGCCAGGACCTTGATGACGCAGATTTTAATAATGAACCGAAACTTTCCATAAAGAACACGACCTATCTTATAAAATTGATTGGTAAAAGTCTTCAAAAAGACAATTTGAACGCATTTGCAGCAATAGAAGAATTTGGAGAAGAATCTGGAGAACTTGTTCAAGACGAAAATGAGATGATCATTTCTCTTATTGTAACTGTACCTCTCATTCGAGAGGCGATATGGGAGGCAATTGAACCTGTCGTTGAAAAATTAAATATGAAACCACGGGATGTTATTCAACTACCAAGTAGAATTGACCCACTACTTGACCAGTTTGTGTATAGCTATGGGAGTTCTTATATCACTAGTAATCAACAGCTTGAAACAAAATATAACTCGACTCTCGAAGAACTTTCTACACCTATCATTCCTATTATTCAAAACCTTGCTATTCTTCCACTCGTTGGTAATATCGATACGTACCGCGCAACGCTAATCATGGAGAAAACGCTTGACCAATCTCGTAAACTTCAACTCGACCATATGATCATTGACTTGTCAGGAGTTGTGACAATGGACACGATGGTCGCAAAGCACTTGTTTGACATAACAGAAGCGCTAAGTCTTATGGGCGTTCAAGTGACACTGACAGGGATAAGCCCTTCGATTTCGATTTCAGCGGTCCAGTTAGGAATTGATTTACACAAACTAACCATCAAATCTAGTCTTCATAACGCCCTTACTGAACTAGCCGTTCTTTCAAGCCCCTCTGAATAGTTCAAAAGGCTGTTCACAAATCTGTCATTCTTATCAAAAACATCCCATAATCCTCATTTCTTTATGAAAGCCTGCTATACTTTAGTCATTCCAGAAAAGCTTTCTCCCAACCCGGAAAGCTTCTCTGGTTCCAACGTATAGTAAATAATGCATCCCTTCCCTCCCCCGGGAAACCTCCTTATTTTAGTAAAGAAGAAGGCGCGTCGAATGACGCGCCTTCTTCTTTTTGTAGCAAAAAGTATTATTGAAATCGGTCATCATTCTACCAATAAAAACTAAAGCTCATGTAAAATGTAGGAAGGAGGTGAGAAGTATTTTAACCGTAACCATTCTTCAACAAGAGCTTGAACCGCTCCAAAATCCAGAGCAAGCTAAAAAAATGCAAAAGTATATGCGAAATCAATTTCCCTTTCTCGGCATTAAGACACCAGAACGAAGGAAAGCTGTTATTAATGCGCTTAAAAGGCATGGAAATCCAGATCTTGATACCCTTAAAGAACTACTTGAAAAGCTTTGGGCATTACCAGAACGAGAATATCAGAATGCCGCCCTTGATCTTCTTGACCGAGTCAAACGTTTTCCCAAAGACTATATCGTTCTTATTGAACAACTTATTATCACAAAATCCTGGTGGGATACTGTAGATGGACTTGCTGTTCATAGTGCAGGTATTTATTTTCAACAATATCCTGATCAAATTGCACCGATTACAAACAAATGGGTGAACAGCCCAAACTTATGGCTAAACCGTAGTGCGATTCTTTTTCAACTTTCTTATAAAGATTCCACAGATTTTGGTCGACTCAAAAGATACATCCTACTACACAAAGATTCAAATGAATTTTTCATCCAAAAAGCCATCGGCTGGTCGCTCAGAGAATATTCCAAAACAGATCCAGAAACCGTGAAAACCTTTATAGAACATCAAACCTTACCTCCTCTTAGTAAACGTGAAGCGAGTAAGTACATTCATAAAGTAAAAAAATAACCCATCTGCTAGAGATGGGTTATCATTCCATTATTACTTACCAATAAATTGTTGTGTCCAAATATTACCTTCTTCTACATAACCAACACCAATATGTGTGAAGCTACCATTCATAATGTTCTTGCGGTGTCCTTCGCTGTTCATCCAAGCATTCACGACTTCTTCTGGTGTTTGTTGTCCTTTAGCAATGTTTTCTCCAGCTGATTGATAATCTACGCCAAACTGGTTCATCATATCGAAAGGTGAGCCGTACGTTGGGCTATTATGAGCAAAGTAGTTATTATCTCTCATATCTTCAGACTTTGCTTGTGCTACTTTACTTAGTTCAGTATCTACTTCAAGTGCTGGCAATCCAGCTTTTTCACGCTCTGCATTTGTAAGATTAACAACCTGCTGTTCAAATTCTGATAATCCTGTGTCTTCATTAGTTTCCTTAGCTGGTTCTGCCTGCTCTGTTTCTGGTGCAGGTGCTTCTTCTGGCTGTGCTTCAGAAGGTGTAGCTTCTTGAGCTTCGGCTTGTTTAGCAGGTTCTTCAGAAGGAGCTTCAGCTTTCTCAGTCTGCTCCTCTTGTGCTGGCTGTTCAGTCTTACCTTGCTGTTGGAAAAGCTGATCTAGATTAATAGAATCTTTAATAGAAATATTGTATTGATTTTCAAAACGATCCAGAATAGACTGCAACTCATTTATATTGTTAACCTGGAATGTTTGTGCATTAACTTCTGCTTTGACAGCGTGTTGATCACCTGTATTAGCAGAACTATTAGATGGATTTGCTGCCAGCAGGGCTGCTGCCGCTGTGACACCTAGAATAATTGACTTTTTCAATGTGATTCCTCCCTGATTGGTGAAATTTCTTACACACTGAGAATATCATAAGATTGCTAGTCTAAAAGACCATAATAACTTCCTACGCTAGTAATTCATACCAGGTAATTATTCGTATAAATCAGGTTAACTTTTCATCAAAACCCTTTTATACCAACGGTTTTGAGAAGAACCTCTTGAAATATTTGAAAATGTAAATTTGGTAATAGACCCACATTTTAGGAGGTTATTTACTGTTAACGTTTCATTTCAACTGTTTCAAAAACGTAACAAAAAAAGAAGAGCGATTACGCTCCTCTAGTTTACTTCAATTTGTTGATCTCACTTCTTTAAAAGGAAACCACACCACTTCTGCTTTTCCAACAACTTCTTCCAGCTCAATTTTCCCAAGACCATTTCGGCTATCCATACTTCTTAAACGATTATCCCCCATCACAAAAAGCTGTCCTTCGGGTACTTCAACAGGACCAAAATCTTCTGTTAATCTCATACCCATTGTTTCTGCATCAGCACGATTTCCGTCTAAGTAAGGTTCTTTAAGCTGTTTGTCGTTTACATAAAGGTTATCCTGATTCATTTCGATAATGTCTCCAGGTAATCCAATCACTCGTTTCACATAATGCTTCTCTGCATCCTCATCCTTAATAATAATAATGTCTCCTCTTGCTGGCTCTTCCTGCACATAGGAGATGAATTTATTAACGAGCAGACGATCTCCATCATGTAGCGTTGGATCCATTGAAGCTCCTTCTACAATGTATGGAGCGATGATAAACATTTTAATCACAAATGCCAGGATAATAGCAAAAAGGAGAGGTGCGCCCCAATCTTTTAGCCAATTTGCTTCTATTTCTGTTTTCATTTCACCCTCCAGCGTTCAATCAAGATTCTATATTAAGTCTAGCATAATTTTCCTATAAAGTTCCATATTAATACCACTGTCTTTCAGCCTATTTTGAGCAAAAAATTTTATCTTCCCTTCTTTTTGTGGAACACTTAATCAAGTTACATCTATAAAGGAGGATTCTTATGAAAAATATAAAGGCTTTCGTATTTGATGCATATGGTACGTTATTTGATGTTTTTTCAGTATCTAAAAAGTGTGAGGAATTGTTTCCTAGTAAAGGAGATCAAATCAGTCAAAGTTGGAGAAAAAAACAACTTGAATATAGCTATCTCAGACAAATGATGGGAAACTACCGACCTTTTTCTGAGGTTACTCGGGATGCACTTCGTTACGCTGTAGAAGAAGCAAAAACAGAGTTAAGTCATGAGAATGAAGAAATTCTTCTCGAAGCTTATCAGCAACTAGATGTGTATGAAGAGGTTCCAAAGGTACTTAAAGAATTAAAAGCACAAGGTATGACGCTTGCTATTTTTTCAAATGGTTCACACGATATGCTCGATCCGCTTGTAAAACAGTCTCCTTTATCTGAACACCTGGATTACATTATAAGCGCAGATGACATTAAACAATTCAAACCATCACCTGCTGCTTACACTCATGCACTTGATTTCCTTGAGCTTAAGCGAGAAGAAGTTCTTTTCATGTCCTCAAATGGATGGGATATATCTGGCGCCAAGAACTACGGTTTTCATACAGCCTGGATCAATCGTAATGAAAACCCTGTTGAAAAGCTAAACCTTCACCCAGATAGTATCTACCATGAGTTAAGTGGTATAACGAGCTGGTCTTAATTCTTTACTCATATTCAAATGGATATCTCTCCGTTTCGCCCGCTTGCGTCAAACTAAGAGTATTAATTATACTTATGAAAACCTGAACGAAAGTTCGGGTTTTCGTATTGACGTTTTTTCCCCATGCTTAAATCAGAAACGATAAGATCGTTCTTTTACACGAACGATACTTTAGACCCACAGCCAAATCACCCATTTACCAAAATAGGCCCATTGACCAGCACTACGCTTAGCCGTATAATCTACACATCAAAGCGTTCATTTACTAAAATTTGAGAGAAAGAAGCCAGGTACTCGAACTATGATACAGGTAAATCATTCGATTCAGAAAGAAATCATTCGCTATCAGGAACAGCTACGTTTATTTCGTATTACACTAAAAAAGCTGCCAGCTAGTACGCCGGCAGAGCATGCAACTCGAGACTTGTGTAAAGAAATAGCCTTTAAACTCGCTTCAACCGAAGATCTTGTTAGGAGCATTTTTAAGTCAAGAAAATTACCCTATCGTGAGCTTTCAAAGCAATTCTTTTATAGCGTTAGCATCCTTAAACGTAATAGCAAATACATCATAGCTCTCTTTCTGTTGAGGCATGGCAATTATCAATTGCTTAATGAACACCTTACCTGCATGCTATAGAATAGCTCTCAAAGCTTGATGCAGGTGAGCATAAGTATTCACATTATTAAAATCAATTCCAAGCTGCACAGCGGTTTGCGCAATTTCTGGCCTAATGCCCGTTAGAATCGATTCAATCCCTGAGAGTTCAAGCATTTTGATAAGCTGGAAGATTTCATTTGCTACCATCGTATCCATAATTGGCACGCCTGATAAATCAATCACAAGGTATGATAGCTGGAGCTCCGAGCTACGCTCAATTCCTTTTCTTTGAATAAGTGAAGCACGGTATGTGTCAATCGTTCCAATAAGAGGTAGAACGCCAATTTCTTTTGATATTGGAATGATTGGCACGCTTAATTCGGTAATTTTCGTTTGCTGAGCTGCAATCTGTTCTTCATTTAATTGATTTGTATAGACAGTTACCTTATGAAGAAGCAAATCAAACGATTTGTTCATGTAACTGCCCCACTCCGCTAATCGACTTGCTTCAATTAACTGATCTTCTTGTGAACTAAACTCTACCATTACATCCCAAAGAATTTGCCTGAGATAGGTTAGACTTGCCACTGACTGCTGAAGTGAGAAGGTATGATTCGAAAATATTCGCACCATTCTTTCAGCCCATTCTTGAACATCTCTGTTATTCGATTCAAGAAATATCATTTGTTTAACAAAATCAGAACAAAATGATTGCACTTCCTTTTTTAATTCTGGAACTTTAAGAACCGCCGTATCGGTTGCTTCTCTCTCATCAACCAACAGTTGAAGTCGTTTTGTCCATTTGTCTCCAATCTCTTCTAGACGCTCATGAAAATATTCGACATACATTACTTCCACTTTTTCCATTGTTATGTCTCTCCTATTTCATCATTAATAGTTCATTGTTTCCCGAAAATACCATTTTGTACACATCTGGCAAATCATTTAGAAAAACCGTGCTTTTTGTATGTTTATTCACTTAATCAAAGCACAAAAAACGGAGGCCTCACTGGCCTCCGTTTTTTATTCTCTATTTGCTTTTGGGTTTCCTTCTAAACTTCATGAAGAATTCGTACACAACAGGCACAATAATTAGCGTAAGAAGAGTTGAACTTGTTAAACCACCGATAACAGTTACACCAAGTCCTTTGGAGATGAGCGCTCCGCCTTCTAAACCGAATGCAAGTGGTGCTAATGCGCCAATTGTCGCAAGTGCAGTCATTAGAATTGGTCGAAGTCGCGTACCACCAGCTTCAAGTAGCGCTTCCCTTGTTGTATATCCTTCTTTTTCCTTATGAATCACTCGGTCAATCAGTACAATCGCATTTGTCACAACAATACCGATTAACATGAGCATTCCAATCAGTGAAGAAATACTAATTGTTTCTCCAGCAATCAACAGTCCGACAAGTCCACCGATCACGGTAAACGGAAGTGAGAACAAGATCGCAAGTGGTGCAAGACCACCTCCGAAGGTAATAACAAGCACAAGATACACAATCGCAATAGCAGCAAGCATTGCTAAACCAAGCTGAGTAAAGGACTCATTGATATCCTGAGTTACCCCACCAAGACTTACTTCTGATGAGTCCGGTAAGTCCATGTTATCAATCGCTTCTTGCACATCTGCAGAAACTTGTCCAACATTGTCATCAAGTACTTCCGCTGTCACGTTAGCATACACTTTGCCATCGCGACGAGTGATTGTGTTAGAAGACTCCCCTTCTTCAATCGTCGAAATTTCACTTAGGGGTACGTCCACTCCAAGTGGTGACGTAATTGTTGTACCTTCTAAATCTTCTTGATCTTTATATGTCTTCTCATTCACTTCAAGAACGACATTTATTTCTTCTCCATCTTTTTGAATGGTTGTAAGAACTGGTGCTTCCCCTGTGTTTCGAAGCTCCATTCCTATTTGACCAGCTGATAGCCCTAGCTCACTTAGTTTTTCTTGATTTGCTACAATCGTAAACTGATCGTAGGATTCAGAAATACTAGAACTAATATTTGTAAGATCCTTTTCTTTCTCTAGAATGGCCGTTACATCTTCAACAACTGGACCAAGGTCATCCATTGTTTCTCCATTCACAACTAAAGTGATCTGGTTACTTCCTCCAGAAGCTGAGATGTCCTGATAGCCCCATTCACCTTTTTCACTCATTTGTTTCAAATCTTCGAGCACGTTTTTGCGTTCTTCCTCAAATCCTTCTGCTTCTTCATCATAACTTACGAAGAAGAGAACCTGGTTACTTGCACCTGGATTCATTGGGTTTTCTCCACCAACTGAGAACTGAATTGTATCAACATCTTCCTTATCAAGGAAATAATCTTCCGCTTTAAGAGCGAGATCATTGATATTTTCAGTCGTTTCACCTGGCTCTGGATTATAGGTCGCTACAATCATTTTCTCTTGATCGGAAGGTAAAAAGCTTACGCCAACGATCGGTGCAAGGAAAAGACTTCCTACTAATACAAGTACACTTGCTCCAAAGGTAATCAGCTTATGATTGAGTACCCAATTCAGCATCTTCTTATAACCATTCGCAAGACGACTAGTTCCTTCTTCTTTATGCGAAGGTTTTCCAGATTTTTTCACAAGCCCTTTTTTAAAGAGAGAGTGAGCCATCGATGGCACAATGGTAATCGCAACAAGCAATGATGCAAGTAGTGCGAAAACAATCGTTAGTGCAAATGGTAAGAATAGTTCACCTACTGGTCCCTGCACTAGGCCAAGTGGAAGGAATACGGCAATCGTTACAATGGTAGAAGACATAATTGGAAGGAACATTTCCTTCGTAGCTTCTGTAATGAGTTCTTTCCCTCGTAGCTCCTCGCCTTCAATGGCCATACGTCGATATATATTCTCTATGACAACAATGGAATCATCGACAACACGACCAATCGCAACCGTCATCGCACCAAGCGTCATAATGTTCAGTGTAATATCTAATTGATTTAAAACTAACAATGCGATTAATAAACTCAGCGGTATTGAAATAACTGAGATTAAAGTTGAGCGAATGTTACGTAAGAACAATAGGATAATTAGTACTGCGAAAATCGCTCCAATAATGGCTTTATTCAACATTGTACTAACAGATTCTTCGATAGGTTCTCCTTGGTCGAATATCGTCACAATACTAATGTCGCTATTCGAATCTTCAAGTGATGCAATTTTATCTTTTACACCATTTACAACATCAACAGTGTTAGCATCTGCGCTCTTTGTAACTTGGATACCAATCGATTCTTGACCATTCGTACGTGAAATGGATTCCGCTTCACCAACTAATTCAATGTCTGCAATGTCCTGAAGCTGAACGGTTGGAACTTTCGGTTGTGCTTGAGCTTCGCTAGCTCCTTCAGCAGAAGCGGACGGGGCTTGTGCACCATCAGTTGATGAAGGTGCTTGAGTAGCTGAGCCTGCTTGAGCTCCCTGACCCTGCTGTGATGGAATGACTGGAATTTCAAGTTCTTTTAAATCTTCTAATGACGATACATTACCGTCTACAACAACTGCTTTTTGATTATCGTCAAAGTTATATAGTCCAAGAGGAATGTTAACAGCAGAACCTTTAATGAGATTCTTAACAGTCTCTTCGTCTAAACCGTACTCTTCCATTTTCTCATCTTTAAATGAGAAGGATACTTCTTCGACTTCCTGCCCAGCAATCGATACAGAAGAAACACCTTCTACTCCTTCAACAGCTGGAAGTACTTCATCTTCTACACGCTGGGTTAATTCTGTAAGTGAACGATCTTTCTCTGAAACGCTTAGAGACATGACTGGAAAAGCATTAAAACTTAGTCGTGACACGTCTGGGTCTTGCGTTTCTTCAGGTAATGAAAGTGACTGAATGGTTTCCCTTACTTCATCTTCAGCTTCATCCATGTTTTTACTGAAATTATATTCAATTTGTACATTCGAAGCATTTTCAAATGAAGATGAACTAACGACCTTCACTCCTGGAAGACTTTCCACTTTGTTTTCAATTGGTTCTGATACTTTATCAGACACTTCTTCTGGTGTTGCACCAGGATACACTGTCGTCACGGAAACGAGCGGGGTATTAATATTTGGAATGGTCTCCATCTTCATATTAAACCCTGAGTATAATCCGGCAGCGGTTATGATAATCGTTAATAACCAAACTGCAAACTTATTATTTAATGAAAATTGAATCAGCTTTCTCAAGCAGCTTCCACTCCTTTTTTCTAGTTCTACTATGACTGACCGGTCATTACACAATAACTATACTTAATTAACCATTATAATTCAAGTTATTTTGTTTACAAATCCCTGTAAAATATACGTAAAAAATGAGGTTAGGAAAAAAATCTTGAACATGATATAATAGATGTGACCAATTGGTCATCAAAACCCGGTCAGTGAAATTACTGGCGAACAGAGGTGTAAGATGAATGAATGATAAAAAGAAAGTGATCCTTGAAACGGCGATGCAGCTTTTTGCCAAAAAAGGATTCCATTCCACGTCTATACAGGAAATCGCTAATGAAAGTGGAATTTCTAAAGGAGCCGTTTATCTCCATTTCCAATCTAAAGATGATGTGCTTTATTCCATTTTCGCTTATTATTATGAGAAATTAAAAAAGAAAATATCAGAAGCGAAATTAGATTCCTTCACCCCTGAAGAACGGCTAGAGAAGCTTCTATACGTTCAAGCACAAGAAATTTTGCATCATAAAGAGTTTATTATTATGCAATTCCGGGAACAAGCTATTTCGATGAACAAAGAAATTGACGATTTAATTCTTAAGATAAGAATGGAGTCCCTTGAAACGTTAGCGAGTAGCATTCAAGACTTATATGGCGATCGGATTACTCCGATTCTCCCGGACTGTGTTTTGCTCCTAGATGGTATGTACTCCTCCTATATCAAGTTAATTGTCTTACAGAATGCTGACCTAGACCTGGAGTATCTTCCACGCTTTATATTAAGTCGCTTGAATGACATGGTAAGCGGTATGTTAGAAAATAACACTGCCCCCTTCCTCTCATTGGATCATGCCTCTGCAATCTTCCAGAACATGAGTCATTCAGATGGATGCGAGCGAAAATCCCCTTCTCATATATTGAATGAAATGGCTACGTTGATTAATCGAATGAACATTCAAGAAAATCAGCGTAAAGAGTTGCTTGAAACCATTCAATTTTTGAAGAAGGAAGTAAGTGATCCAAACCCGCGTCGCTTTATCTTTAAAGGAATGCTACACCAGTTTGAAGGATTCTCCGAACTTGACTTATATAAGACTGCACTTATTGACGCATTGGAACTTGATCAGTAATCCAAAATTAGTGGAGGTGGAAGATTGTGAAAGAGCCGCTCCTAACAAAAGAAGAGTTAAGACGTATTGTCCGCGAACTTCAATTAAAAGGAATTAATGCCCAGCTTTGCTATCGAAAAGCATAAGTCCTCTCCTCCGAAAACGATCTAATCTTAGATCGTTTTTTTATGTTTCTTTAAGATTTTGGTATACCGAATCTGAAAAAGGAATGATTGTCTGTTAGGGAATTATAAGTGTGCCTGTACTCCCCATCTCCACAAGCATGAAGTGATGTACATATTAATTCTCCTATACGAAACTCTAAGTTTGCTCATATGACTCTTCCCCCTTATTAACGTATCGTCTGATTTACCGGCGGAATAAAAGTAAGGTGCACCTGATTACAGGAGAAAATTTCATTGGAAGATAGCGTATTTGAAGATTTGGTTGAACAATACATGCCACTCATCAAAAGTCAGATTAAAAAGCTTCACCTCACGAACCATTATATTAGATATGAACAGGTAGCCATGATCGCCCTATGGGAATCTGCCGAAAGCTATCAAAATGGAAAAGGAAGTTTTTCATCTTACGCCTACATGAAAGTCCGAGGCAAGCTAATTGATGAATGTCGCCAAGAAACACGATTGTCTAAACAGCTCTCTCTTCACTCAGATTGGAGTGAATATGAAGAAAGGCTACCATTTCATCAACAAACTCTATTACCTGAACTTGACTTAAGTAATCTTACAGAAAATCAGAGTAAATGGGTGGACATGGTCGCTTTGGGTGGGGAATCCCTGAAGACATTAGCAGGTGTTGAAGGAGTGAGCATTGAAGCAGTAAAATCCTGGAGAAAAAGTGCATTATCAAAGTTACGAAAACAGCTTTCATCGTCTTGAGAGTTTCATAAAAGCTCCTATCACTTTTATCGTTTATTTTGAGTAAAAAAAGAAAACACTCCTGGGAGTGTTTTCTACTTTTATTAGCGGTTGTATTTCTTTTTGAACTTTTCAACACGACCACCAGCATCGTTAAAGCGCTGCTGACCAGTGTAGAATGGGTGAGATTCAGAACTAATATCAACTTTGATTAGTGGATATTCGCTACCGTCTTCCCACTCAATCGTTTCGTTAGATCCCATAGTAGAACCAGTTAGAAACTTAAAACCAGTACTAACGTCTAAAAATACAACTTGCTGGTATTTTGGATGGATTCCTTCCTTCATTGCTAGACCTCCTTTATCAATCAAATCATCATTTACGTTAAATGAATGTTATAGAAATAAACAGAGGTTTGGGGCCACATAATAATGGGCACCAAAACCCGTCCTTTCTAGTATATAATTTTTGAGCCATTTGTTCAAACATTGTATGAAAGTTTTTTTAAGAAATTAATAAACAATATGTAAGTCATACAACTAAAGTAGTTCAAAAGACCTAATTTTACAGAAAATAATGAATTTTTCAAGAACATTTGAACGATTTTAAGGAAAAAGGATTGACGATTAAGTATCTAATTTGTCATGATTGGGTGTATAAACTGAATCTCGAGGAGGATGTTGAAATGAACGATGCAGTTCGTGAGGAAATCATACTAATTCAACAAATTCGTGATTGTATTCGTGAGTTCCAAAACGATTATCCACCAGTCGTTAAGGAAGCCATTTTTCACTCGATCCAAAGGTTAACTTCTAAGTTGGTTGACGGAGGTCAAACGTTGATACGAAGTTAGTAAATCATCCAACTCCTGACTACACTGTAAAGTTTCTTGATGTGATATCCCTTTAGTTGTGCCAATCTCAATCATTTCCTCTTGCTTACGCTTTATCCAGTGAAGCAATTCTTCTTTTGCGTCCTGTTTAACATATAACAAGGTTCGTCACCCCTCCTATCCATTTAAGTACAAGCTCTATTATCCAAATTATTCTATGTCTTGTGAAGGCTTTCGCCAAAACTAGACAAAATGACTCTATTTCTTTATTAAAACGTTCTTTACACTATTCGAACAAGTTCTTAATATAAGACCATTCATGAATAAAAATAACAGCTTCTATATAGAAGCTGTTACAAACTAACCTTTGTAGTTAATCGTTGTAATTTATCTCTCGTTATTGAAAGATAATAGTAGTACAATTCTGTTTGGGAGCACTCATATAATTGCTTGTGCTTCACTTTATATATTCCACGATCTAGAAGAAGCACGATTAGCTCTTCTTTTGATCGGAACGATCTTTCTTTTTCCATAACATCCTCCATTGTGCTATTCAACTTCAGAAATGCCATCTTCATAGTAATCAAGCGTTAACTTTCCATCAGAGTGAAGCTGCGCAAGAAAAACATCTTCTACTACAACCTCTTTGTCTAATAGGTAGCTTCTCAACCACTCTTCGCTCTTCCCTACTTCATTAAGCATTTCTTTAATAATTTCCCCATCCATAATCACGGTTTTTGGCTCTTTCTCTTCAGGTAGACTAAGCCAGATTTCAGTTGGCCGTATCATCCGATAATCTCGCTTCAATAAAACGCTGAGCTCACCATCCGCTTCAAATAGTGCAAACTCTACTTCATTTACAGAAAAGACGCTTTTTTTGCGGAGCATTTCTAGCAGTTCATCAATTGTAAAACGCTCTTTCTTTAAGTTACCCTCAAGGATCTTTCCATCTTTTATAAAAATTCGTGCTTTTCCTTCCACGAAATCTCTTACTTTTTTATTTTTCATTGATAAATAGCTGAGTAATACAGATGCGAGCGTCCATATTAAAAGGCTTGTAGTTCCATGAAGGACGCTTACCTCGATGTCCATTGATAAACTACCGGCAATGTCACCAATAATGATGCCAACAATATATTCAAAATAGGAAAGCTTTGATAATTGCTTTTTCCCTAGAAGCTTTGTAATGAAAAATAGTCCGATAAGAATAAACAAAGATCTTATTATAACTTCAAACCAATCCACCATACTCATGTTCCCCTTTGATTACGCTTAAAAACCACTTTTTATTTGCACATTCTACCATTTTGCCCATTTCCTAAACATTTATCCTCTAATAATACTGAAAGAACGATTGATGAATGCTTTCATTAATCTTGTTCATTAACCCTTGCAGTGATCACTTCCATTTTGAAAGAATCACGGAGGTTGTCTATACACAATTCAACGGGTACGGTAAGATGAGAAAAGCAAACGAACTTCTGACGAACCAGAAAGGAAGATACGATGCTCCAACAAGCACGAGAACAACTTAAACATCATTTTGGGTATGATCAATTTCGAGGTGGACAGGAACAGATCATTTCAAGTGTTCTATCTAACTATAATACGCTTGGCATTATGCCTACTGGTGGAGGAAAATCAATTTGTTACCAAATTCCTGCTCTTCTATCAGATGGATTAACGATCGTCATTTCACCGCTAATTTCACTAATGAAAGATCAGGTTGATGCGCTTGCCGGATACGGTATAGAAGCTGCCTATATTAATAGCTCACTTACAGAGACTGAAATTAGAGACCGTATGGCTGAAGCTGAAAGTGGAGAAATAAAATTACTGTACGTAGCTCCAGAACGCTTAGAAGCACCAACTTTTCAGCGGTTGCTTAAGCGGACTAAGATTTCGCTTATTGCCGTAGATGAGGCCCATTGTATTTCCCAATGGGGGCATGATTTCAGACCTAGTTATATGAAGATTAGCCAGATGCTTCATCACTTTGAAGTGCAGCCTCCCGTCGTTGCTTTAACCGCTACGGCAACACCTGAAGTTATTCAGGACATCCAGCGAATCTTAAACATAACCCCAGAGCAAACCTTTATCTCCGGATTTGCCAGGGAAAACTTGCACTTCTCTGTTATTAAAGGAGAGAAGAAAAAATCATTTATCGATAAATACCTTAGCCAAAACGCTTCTGAGTCCGGTATTATCTATACCGCCACTAGAAAGGAAGCAGATCAACTTTACGCTTCCTTACAAAAACAGGGCATTAAAGTAGGCAAGTACCACGCTGGTATGACAGAAAAGCAGCGCAAAACAGCGCAAGAAGAATTTTTGTTCGATAACATTTCAGTGATGGTCGCAACTAATGCTTTTGGGATGGGGATTGATAAATCGAATGTTCGGTTTGTGATTCATCATAATCTTCCAAAGAATATGGAATCCTACTACCAGGAAGCTGGACGAGCTGGGCGTGATGGAGAAGAAAGTGATTGCTTCGTTCTCTTTTCCCCTGGTGATATTCACGTGCAGAAGTTTCTCATTGATCAGAACCAACATGAACCTGAACGTAAATCCGCTGACCTCGCCAAATTAAAAGCGATGGTTGATTATTGTCATACTGAAAAATGCCTCCAAGGAACCATTCTTCATTACTTTGGAGATGAGCGGCCGGGCTATAAATGTGGTAAATGCAGCAATTGTATTGACGACAGAGAAGCGGTTGACATTACCCGTGAAGCGCAAATGATTTTCTCAACGATTAAACGAGTGAATGAGCGATTTGGGAAAACGATCATTGCACAGGTACTGAAAGGATCGAAATCAAAGCGTTTGAACGAACTACGACTCGACAGCGTCTCAACCTTTGGTTTATTAAAACATCTCACACAGCAAGATATTGTGGATATGATTGATTTTCTAACAGCCGAGCAATATATTCTTTTAACTGATAGTAAGTACCCCACCCTCGTTCTACAGGAAAAAACGTTACCTGTGTTAAAAGGACAAGAAAACATATATAAGAAAGTAGCTCGTAAACCAGTAGCGATTGAAGAGGATGATCAACTCTTTACACAGCTGCGAACGCTACGGAAGCAAATTGCCGATCGAGACAACGTGCCACCTTACGTTGTGTTTGCCGATAGTACATTGCGAGAAATGAGCGCAAAAACACCTTCCACACGTGAAGAAATGCTTGAGATCAAGGGCGTCGGGGATATGAAGTTTGATAAATACGGCGAAGACTTTCTTGAGCTACTCTCATCGGCGAAATCGGCGAAACCAACCTCTTCAGAGGATGCGAGTCATAAAGCTTCATTAAAATTATTTGATGAAGGTAAAGACATTCCAAACATCTCAGCAGCGCGTTCATTAAGTCCAACCACCGTCGAGAGTCATCTACTAAAGGCAATGGAAGAAGGTTTACTTGAAGATACGAGCCGACTCATCGATCAGGAAACAGAACATAAGATTCTTGAGAAAGCGGCAGATGTAGGGTTTGATAAACTAAAGCCAATTAAAGAAGCACTACCCGAATCGTTTACTTACTTTCAAATTAAGGTCGCTTTAACAAAACATCGTCAAACTTCGAATAGTTAACGCAAAAAAGAGGATGAGCCGGCTCATCCTCTTTCTTATTATTCATAACGAAGGGAATCAATTGGGTCTAACCTTGAGGCTTTGTTCGCTGGCAATAAACCAAATACAATTCCAATCAGCATGGAAAAGACGACGGCACCTAAAACGACCTGCCATGAAATTAACGATGGCCAGTCTGCAAAAAAGGAGACAAGGTAAGCCGTACCAGATCCTAGCAATATACCAATGATTCCTCCAATTAACGTTAAAATAATGGATTCGACGAGGAACTGAAGCAAGATTTGCTGCCTAGTCGCACCTAAAGACTTGCGAATTCCAATCTCACGCGTTCGCTCTGTTACAGAAACGAGCATAATGTTCATCACACCAATACCACCTACAAGAAGCGAAATTCCAGCAATACTCCCGATGATCGTGGTCATAATGGTCGTTACCTGACCAATTCCCTGAGCAATTTCTTCCATATTGATGACTTGATATGAATCTTCTGTATCGTGTAGCTGATTTAATAACAACGTTGCACGGTCTCCAATCGGTTGGATATCATCAGCGTTCTCGACTTGAAGCGTCACCTGACTGTAGTTACTCGTTCCAAGCATATTTCGCATCGCCGTCCAAGGAATGTACGTTTCGACTGAACCGAACGCAAAAAGCCCTGTTGGTTTTTCAAGTACCCCAATCACTTCAACAGGCTGAACACCAATACGAATGATTTCTCCAATTGGTGATTTACCTTCGAATAATTCTTCCTGCATCGCTGCACTTACAACGGCTACTCTTCGACCACCAAGAAAATCCGCACTTGTAAATGAACGACCTTCTTCTACTTTTAGTTGGTTCACATCTAAATAAGCTTCATTGATACCTGTAATCGAAGTTTCGGCTTCCTCTTCTCGAAGTCGAGCCGTGGAAAACTCGGAGGAAGAGGCCACAACATTCGAGACCTTTTCCACTCCCTCTAACTGACGGATGTCTTCCTGTGTAAAGGGATTATCTTCCCATTTCCCCTGCTGCATTTCTTCTTCAGAAGGCTGGTAAAATACTTCAATCGTGTTTCCATCACCAGCAATTTGAGACTTTAGCATCGCCTCTCCGCCCTGCCCAATAGCGACAACAACAATCACGGCAGCAACACCGATGATAATGCCAAGCATCGTTAAGATGGAACGCATCTTATGCGCTTTGACTGATGTCAAAGCCATTTTGATATTTTCCCAGAGACTCACGTTGTATGCCCCCTGTTCGAAAGAGGATTCTGCCCGAGTAAACCGTCCCGTACGTAGATCACACGGTTTGCATACTCGGCTACTTCTGGCTCATGTGTGACGACAACAATCGTCGTTCCTTCTTGATTAAGCTGAACGAACAAATCCATAATTGCAACGCTAGTAGTCGTATCAAGGGCTCCTGTAGGCTCATCAGCAAGAATAAGAGACGGGTCATTCACGAGTGCTCTTGCAATAGCGACACGCTGTTTTTGGCCGCCTGAGAGTTCATTCGGAAGGTGTTCTACCCGATCCTGTAGTCCGACCTTCGTCAAAGCATCTCTAGCGCGCTCTTCTCGTTCTTTTTTTGTAGCCCCAGCATAAACCATGGGAAGCTCCACATTTTTGAGCGCTGTTAGTCTTGGTAATAATTGAAACTGTTGAAACACGAAACCAATGGATTGATTTCGAACTTTCGCTAGCTCCTGATCTTTATGTTTCGACACATCTTCTTCATTTAAGAAATAAGATCCAGTTGTTGGGCGATCAAGGCAACCAATTATATTCATTAAGGTTGATTTACCTGATCCAGAAGGGCCCATAATGGCAACAAATTCACCACTATTAATTTCCAAACTAATTCCTCTAAGAACATTGACCGATTCCTTACCAAGGGTATAGCTTTTTGTAATCTCATCAAGTTGGATCATTGTACGGTCACTTCCATATTGTCTTTAAGCTTATCCGGCGGATCGATAATAACTTGTTCCTCCGTAGAGACCCCTTTCGTAATTTCAATCCGCTTCGTTGTAGAAGAACCTGTTTCAATCTCGCGTTTCACAGCTTTTCCATTCTCCACAATAAAGACAAATGATTCTTCCCCATCTTGCTGAACCGCTTCAAACGGAAGTGTTAATGCTTCATGTGATTCTGTTTCAATTTCAAGAATCATCTGGAATCCTGGCTTTAAATTCAACTCTTCTGGCTTCTTTAATTTAACCGTAACAGGATATTGAACAGCAGAAGCGTTTGATTCAGCTCCCGAGGCTTCTGGTAAATAGCCTACATCCATTACTTCCGCTTCCCATTTTTCGTCAGGTAGCACATCTGTTGTAATGGTAACTTTTTGACCTGATTCAATGTTCAACGTATCGTATTCAGAAAGTGTTCCTTCGACGATAAGATTTTCCATGCTTCCAATCCGCAAAAGAGGCTTTTCCACTTGAGTCGACTGCGGTGCGCTTGCATCATTGGCTTCTAGCACAACACCGCTAATGTCACTTGTTACTTCAAGATCGCTTATTTTCTGCTTCAAACGATCTTGCTGCAATAATGCCTGACGTAAATCAAGATTCGCCATCCGCTTATCCATTTTCACTTGATCAAGCTCTGCTTCCATTGTTTCGTCTGCTTCTTCTTCTCCAACATCATCAGCTAAGTCGCTTTTTTTCTCGTTTAAACGCTTTTCTTGTTTATCAAGTGAATTGATTCGTAGATAAAGCGACTCGATGTTAATATCGTTCTGCTCTTTCTCCATTTCTAAATCCTGATTCTCGTATGTAAGTACTGAATCTCCCTTTTTCACGGAGTCTCCTTCTTTAACAAGAACCTCCTTCACTTCACCCTTAGCAGGATCCTGATAAAGGGTGCTTTCATCAGCCATCGCTAACGTACCAGGAGTCATAACTGTGGAGTTTATTTCTTCTTTTATAGCTTTTTCAGCTTCAACAGTAGCCGTGCTATCCGCATAAGTCCGATAAATGTTCACACCTACTACAATAACAATGACTATAACAACAGTGATTGCAATCCAAATTTTCTTTTTCATTGCTTATATTCCTGACATGTTATTCGTTACACCAGTGATTACGGCGCCACCGATTGTAAAAAGAAAAAGGATAATAACGATTGTCCATACGAGTGCCTTTGGCCATTGAGCTGTAATACGAAGACCTAGAGCCGTCAGGATAATCGTCCAGATACCAAAGATCTCAATTCCATTCAGAAAACCACCTAGAAATCCTTCTCCACTCACTAAACTACCAAGACTTGTGTAGAGCTTATCAACTGTGCCTCCAACAATAGCTATAATAAGTCCGTTAAGAACAGCACCTATTGCTCCTATAAACCCTATATACGTATTCATCGAAAAGAATTGTTTGAACGTAACTTCTGAGCTTGTTGCTTTGTTAATCAACCAAAGAATAAAACTACCAACGAGGATGGATAATACCGGCCCAACTCCAACAGAAACGATTGTAATAATTTTAGTAAATAAAATAAGACCGTCTACATTTTCTCCTTGCAAATCCCCTGTAGCGAATTGCTCTTCGAATCCTGGCCCAAGTATCATCAACCACCCGCCGATTAATGATAGTACCGTAACAACGATTAAGGGCAACCATACTTTAGGAGCCTGTCGAATGCTTTTAAACTGTTCACCAGGACTCCAAATCATTCCAAGTAGTGATGGCTTTGCTGCATTTCCTTTTTCTTCATAATCTTCGTTCATTATGTACACAACCTTTCAAAATAATGTCATCTCTTTCTACGAGTCTAACAGAAAAAGGTTCCATTATTTTTGAAAAATAGTTATTTTTTCTATAAGACGTCATATTTTAAAACACAAAAAAAGCTGATTATTTCATAATGAAATAATCAGCCTCCAGCTATAGTGATAGCTGCTCTCTTAATGAACAAGGTTCATCTAAGAGTTACATGCCCTAATAGTGGCTCTACAACGCATAACGTTACGTCTAGCTATAGTGCAAACGCAGCTTCCTGATGTAATCGACATCACCAAATTCGAGAGATTCTAAGATCTCTTCTTCTGAGAATCCAGTAGCGGTCGCGATCGTCCTGATGTACGGTTTCTTATCAACCTTTAAGCATCGTGCCCTGGCTTTCTGTGTCTGGTAAAGGACTTGCGAATAGCGATTGTTAGAGATCATTCGCTTCACTGATTTCTCCTTTCACACCCATAATGCATGCTCGCAACGCTATGGTTGAAGTGCCATGGGCATGTAACATTCTATACCCCGGTATCAAAGAAAAGAAACAGAATTTAATGTACTGAGCAGCACCAAAAAACCTATTTCTCATCATATTAAAGAATTTTTTTGATTTCATATGTTATCATCCAAATAAGATGATAGCAAGATAGTTTTTTATTCAGAAAATCCTCCTAGACACTAAACGATAAAAAAAGACGCTCAGCTAAGAGCATCTTCTTCTTGATGGAGCATTGATTTGATCATATAGTGATAGCGATCGATGATTTGTTTCTTTGTAAGAGGAAGGATACGGACAAAGTCTTCCACGACTTCCTTATCAGAACGGAGCCACGCATGATAAGAGCGTTTGACGTATCGTTCTGCATCCTCAAAGTGTTCGAAGTCATTCTTTTCAACCTCGCCACGGCACATGATTTCCCATTGGTCTTCTCGACCAGGACGAATGTAGATGGTCTTTCCTTCATGATTCTCATAGAAAGTACCACTTTCACTGTTTCGCTCATTGAGCTTATTCCGTTCAGGATCTTTACGAAGTGGCTTGAGAGCGAAGGATGGCGCTACAAAAATCCGAAAGGTCTCCTCATTCATTTCACAACCGGAAGCTTTAGGGTGGCCTCCGCCTCCATAACGTGATGCAAATTCAGAGACATCCGCTTCATCATGAATCGTTCGAAAACCAAGTCGTCGGCTTCCATCATTGATGATCGTAATGAAATCAAGATGTGGATTTCGTTTATTTAACTCATTACCAAGTTCTGAATGGTACGATTCAGCATGAACAAGACCGATACAGTATTCATCCACTTCCATTTGAACGAGCTGACGATTTTTCTGATGAATGTAACGCTCAATTTTCCGCTCCTCTAGATCAAGAATCATTTCTTCTGATTCATTGAAAGCAAAGGAATCGGGATCTCGCGTTAAACGCCTCAGCATCTCGGATTTAAATGTTTCTCTTCCCATAATGGAAAATAGATCATTCAATCGTTTCGCATCGACCTCATTATCCTCTTCCCATTCCCAAGTATCGTACTTTCGCACAAGCTCAAGAAACTGTTCTAATGATTCCAAACGCTCGATTTTCTCTTTTTCCAACAGAAACTGATAAAAAAGTGTTGCGGCACACGTTTTTTTATCATCACCTGGATCAACATAGCCCCAATCGTAGTCGTTAAAATGCATCGCTGTAGCATGATGATCAATCATTTGGACATGACTTCCTTTTTGAAATCGTTCCTCCAAGCGTTTTTCAACATGCTCATTCACTGATAAATCAGTAATAAAAATCGGATCACCGCTGTTTTGTAAAAGAAAAGCTTCTACCCTGTCATCTAAATTGCGATATGTACAATGTGTGGTCTCAGCTTCATTCTCAAATGCCAACTCGGCAATAAGAGCACAGGCCGTTCCATCAAGATCACTATCCGTAAACAATTTAATCATGAGCAACTCCTCCTATTCGATGTTAGTATGTACGCCATTTCAAAATTCATGAATACACGATTCATTGAAAAAAGCGAGCAAATGCCCGCTTCCTTCTTACAATTTTTCAATTATACAGGTCTTTTACAACCCCTGTCCAATATAAAAGAACAAAATCATTTCACATGTGAATGAGCCCCTTATCGAATGATCAACCATATTAGCTAATAAAGTCTCAAAGGGCCCTCCCCTAGCTGACCTTAACGTTTAGGAACCATTTGTTTCAACTTGATACTTTTCTCGCAAGCGAAACTTTTGAATTTTGCCACTAGCATTTCGCGGAAGTTCTTCTAAGAATAAATATTTTCGAGGACGCTTATAGTCAGCAAGGTTTGGACTTTCTTTACAATAACGATCGAGTTCTGCCTCTGTTAACCCTTCCGCTTTCTTCACAATAATAGCGGTGACAATCTCTCCCCACTTCTCATCTGGCTGCCCTAGTACCGCCACATCTAAAACTCCTTCATGACCATGGAGAACATCTTCCACCTCTCTCGGGTAGACGTTCTCCCCACCTGAAATAATCATATCATCCACCCGATCCGAAACGTAAAGGTAGCTATCTTCATCCATATAGCCGAGATCTCCTGAATGATACCACCCTTTATACATCGCTTCGTTCGATGCATCAGGACGATTAAAATACCCCATCATCATACATGGTCCTTTTACAATAATTTCACCTACTTCCCCAGGAGGAAGCACATCATCAGGTTCTGAAGGACCTCGTTCATTCGGACGAACAACTCTTACTTCATGGTTTAAGGCTGCTCTTCCTGCAGAACCTACTTTTGTTAACTGTTCGTGCTCATCAAGAAATGTGACAGCCGGCCCCATTTCAGTCATGCCGTAAGCTTGAATTAAATGAATACCAAGCTTTTCTTTTACCGAAACGACTAGGGAAGGCGCCATTGGGGCAGCACCATAAAGGCCGACCCTTAAACTACTTCGATCATATTTAGCGTAATCTTCTTGAAGAATCATATTCCACATCGTTGGAGCCGCAAAGAGAACTGAAACTTTCTCGTTCTGAATGACTTCAAGTACTTTTTTCGGTTCAAAGTGATGAATAATGATATTCGTTGCACCAAAATGAACTCTTGGTAAGAAGTTACAGTGCAATTCTGCACAGTGGAACATTGGCGCCGCCACAAGTCCCCGATCGGCTTGTGTGAGCTTTAATGATGCGCCACATAAGATGCTTTGCTCTATCATATTACGATGACGATGCATGACACCTTTAGGTCTACCGGTCGTTCCACTCGTATACATAATCGCATACGTATCATTCTCATCTACCTCAACTATGGGCTCATGATCGTGCGAAAGACGAACATGTTTCTCGTAGCTCTCTGCGTAAGATGGCTCATGATCATCGATTGACCAGAACGAGACATCCGGATACTGAGACTGTATCTCTGAAACAATCGGTTCCAGAGCACGTTCAAATATGAAAATAGATGGCTTCGCATCTTCAATGATGTAAGCGATTTCATTAGATTTCAATCTGAAATTAATTGGATTAATAACAGCTCCGATTTTTGCACTCGCAAAATAAAGCGTAGCTAATTCCACAGTGTTAAATAAGAAGGTCGATACGCGATCTCCCTTTTTAACTCCTGCATCTAGTAAAGCATTCGCGAGACGGTTCACCTCGTTATTCCATTCCCTATACGTCCATCTTATGTTTCGATCTACATCAACAAGCGCTTCTTCCTTACCATACTTTTTTACCGTTTGAAGGAACAAAGAACCGATGGTTATATACATTTAGAAACCTCCACATCTTTCTTCTCTTAGATTTGGTTTGCGTATGTATAGTTCCATTTTCACAGAGGTAATCCCTTCTTTTTTATCTGAATACTTAATTAATTTAGGTGTGTTTCCTTTTTGAATAAACAATCCTACTTTAAAGTATAAGAAATCACAAAAAAATACCGGAATGTCCGGTATTTAAATGCGATCACTTATATCATCCTGCTTCCATTTATTCATCATAGGAACCGAATGTCGACTTATCATAGCTACAAGTTTCTCAGGGTTTTCTTCTGTAAGCAACGGCTCCATATATTGCTTATGAAGAAAGCCTTCCTCTACCATGTGTTCAAGCATGAGATAAAAGCGATCATAATAGCCTTTTGTATTCAAAAGTCCAATCGGTTTATTATGATATTCAAGCTGATACCAGGTGAATATTTCCGTTAATTCTTCAAGGGTTCCAATTCCACCAGGTAACGCTATGAAAGCATCTCCTAACTCATACATCTTGGCTTTACGTTCATGCATTGTATCGACTATAACTAAATTCGATAGCTCTATGTGGGTCACATTATCATAAATTTTGCGAGGAATGATCCCTGTCACTTTGCCTCCAGCTTTTAAAACCGATCTTGCTAGTGCCCCCATTAACCCGACATTGCCTCCACCGTATACCACTTCAATCTCCTTCTCTGCAAGCTCCTTGCCAAGCTGCTCGACGGCTTCAAAATAGTGGTTATCAACATTCTCACTGGATCCACAAAAAACTGTCATTCGTTTCAATTCGTTCATTTACAGATCCTACCCCCTTATATCAATCAGACAATAACGACTTTGGTTGTAAGCTTTTCTTCATATTTATATTTGTTGTTTTAAATCCTAAACGCTCATAAAGTCGAATCGCTTTTGTATTATGACCAAAAACATGAAGTGAAAGTCCTTCAATGTCTTTTTTCTCTAACAGTACTTCAAGTGCCTTTATGGCTTCTGTTCCAAAGCCTCTACCTTGTTTATCTTCATTTATAGCAAACTCATAGATAAATGCTTCCTTTGCTTCGTTATCCACCTTCACCCATAAGCTTCCTAGCTTTTCCTCTATAGCTTGATTAACAATGGTATACAGAAAATGATCTTCGGTGTGTCTTCCTTCAGGCAATAATCGCTCGAATTCCTGCTTGGACTTTTCATATGCCTCTTCTTGTTTCCAATTCCCCGATGAAGCTTTTTCCTCTGCATAGCTATCAATCGATACTTCCAGAAATTGTTTGAAGTCATAATCATTCATTGGTTGTAATACTATCAAAAACTGCCATCTCCTTTCCATCTCTTTTTATCTTACTATTAAATATGTTTGAAAAATAGTGTCAATTCGACCATAAAAAAACACCGATATGTATCGGTGTTTTTTTGTCTCCATGTGCTATTGTGACTTAGCTTCAGCCAGATTATTTAGAACCTTGCCTATTTTTTCATGTATAACAAGGTCAGCTGCGCTGTCATACCCCGTTTCCTCTTGATTAACAATAACCAACTTAGCACCATTTCGTTTCGCTTCCATCGGGAAAACGTTCGCGGGTGATACTTCAAGTGAAGAACCTAGAACGATAAAAAGATCAGCCTTCTTCGCTTCCACTTTTGCCTGATGAATCGCGTTCATTGGAAGGGGTTCACCAAATAATACAATGCCAGGTCTGTTAAATCCTCCGCAGTGGCAGACAAAATCATCATTCATGTATCTTTCACTTGAAGCTTTTTCTCCACATTCATCACAATAGATCGATCGCAATGAGCCATGCATTTCCGCAACGTTTTGACTACCGGCCAACTGATGAAACCCATCAACGTTTTGAGTCAGAATACAGCCAAGCTCTCCGCTTCGTTCCCAATCAGCAAGATGATAGTATCCTTTATGAGGAGAAGCTTCATTTAACTTTTGTATTCGTTGCTTATAGAATCGAACAAATAAATCTCGTTCGTATTTCATCGCATCTCTGCTAGCAAATTGAAGCGGGTCTACCTCATTCCACATTCCATCAAGTGCAGATCGAAAGTCAGGCAAACCGCTTTCTGTACTCATCCCTGCCCCTGTTAAAACAACAGTATGTTTGGATTTATTAAATAGTTCCGTAAGCATAGAATCACCAGCTTTCATTTATCCAATAGTTAACCATTCACATATTTTCCGCTTTCTAAACCACTTGTCCCGTTTTTTGTTATCTAATCGTAAAGTCGTTTTATCTTTTTTTACAATTTCATATGAAAGAATGATTACATCAACCTTTCTAAAAACTGCCCTTCACATGGCTGTGAAGGGCAGTTTCACTTAAGACATATTCACTAAATCGGCTAGCGCTCGCTTTAATGTTGAGTAGGTGTTAGCTTGACCAAAATTTGTTTCTAACTTTACAACTGATAAGGCTATTTCTGGTTTGATGCCACTAATTCTTGCTTCTACTCCTACTAACTTAAGAGCTTCTATAACTTGAAAGAGCTGTTGAATGACAAATGTATCAACGATGGGAACCCCTGAGAGATCGATCACAAAATAATTAAGATTGAGATTCACAGATTGATGAAGTGATTCTTCCATGATTAACTTCGCCCGGTATGTATCTATCGTTCCAATCAAAGGTAGAACGGCAACACCATCCATTATTGGCACGACTGGCGCTGACAATTCAAGAATCTCCTTACGTGATTGTTCAAGTAAATTTGTTTGATAGTTAACATAAGGAACACTAAAGTAATAAACGACCAAATTCATTGTATAATCTAGCTTCGTAATCATTCCATAAAGCTCTTCAATACCCATGTCTTGCTCAATCGCATATCCCTTCAATACTTCACCTATAAAATTGCGATAGTGAGGCACCTCACTTAACATCGCATCAAGCGTTGTTCCAATTCTTGCACACTCTTCCCCAGTCTCAATACCCCACTCCTTAATCTTCTGCTCACTCTCAACGTCATCAAGCGCTAACGCTTTAGCATAGACGGTGACCAATTCAATACGCATTGGGAGCAGTTCATTAGATAGACTCTCCAACTGATCTGGGAATTTCTTATTTTGCTCTACTGTAATTAAATGGGCAATTTCCTCTTTTAGCTCGAGGACTCTTTCACTTGCAGATTGCAATCTCACCGTCATCTTCCATCCCTACTTATCCATAATTTCCTATATGCCAAATCATTTTATAACGACGGGGGGGAAAAGTAAAGATTGAGCGATAGACACCTGAGTTTATGAATGAAGATAGTTAAATTTTGACTTAGTTACGATTAATGTTAATCAATTCAATGAGTCAAATAAGTATAAGCAAAAAAAGAGACGATAAGAAAATCCTTATCGTCTCAAAACTTTACTTTGTAGCAGGCGCAGTTGAATCTGTAGGTTCAGAACCTGCTTTCTTTTCTTTTCGTTTTTCTTTTCGGGGCTTTGGATCTTTCGCCACTAAATATTTCTCTTTCTTTAGAGCTTTATAGAAGGACACGGTCATTAATATCATAATAATGGAGAACGGCAGAGCAGCGAGAATCAATACGTTCTGCAACGCCTGTAGTCCACCAGTGTATAGAAGTACCGCAGCCATAGCTGATTGTGTAACCCCCCACGTTAACTTCACGCTTGTACCAGGATTTAAGGAACCGTATGTTGTTTGCATTCCAAGAACAAACGTAGCGGAGTCAGCTGAAGTAATAAAGAATGTACCGATTAGGGTTATGGCTATAATTGATAAAATAAGCCCTAGAGGGTAATTCTGGAACGTACCGAAGAGTGATTCTTCTGTTGCTAGTGATGCAATATCAGCAATTCCCTGCTGTTGAATGTTGATTCCTGAAATCCCAAATGTTGAGAACCATAAGAATCCAACAATCGAAGGAACAAGAAGCACAGTTACGAGAAACTCTCGGATCGTTCTTCCTCTTGATACGCGGGCAATGAAAATCCCTACGAATGGTGACCATGAAATCCACCAGGCCCAATAGAAAATTGTCCAGTTATTAATCCATTCACGGTTCTCTGGATTTAATGGCGCAATACGGAAACTCATTGCCATTAAGTTCGTTAAGTAAGAACCGATTGTATCTGTAAACATATTCAGAATATAAACAGTAGGTCCTAGAATGAACATCGCTAGGAAAAGAACTCCTGCTAATCCTATATTCGCATTACTTAAGTATTTGATTCCTTTTCCGATCCCTGACCAGGCTGAAATCATGAATAGTACCGTAACAACACCGATAATAATCAGCTGTGTACTAAAGCTATTTGGTACATCTGTTAGGAACGATAAACCACCGTTAATTTGAACGGCACCAAATCCTAATGTTGTCGCAACACCAACGATTGTTGCAAAAACCGCTAGCGTATCAATAACTTTACCAAAAAGACCATTCACGCGCTCACCAAAAATTGGATATAAAGTCGCACTAATTAAGCCGGGACGATCATGTCTAAATTTAAAGTATGCAAGAACTAACGCCACAATGGCATAAATTGCCCATGCATGAATACCCCAGTGGAAAAATGAATACTGTAAAGCTTCCTTAATAGCAGCGGGTGTGCCAGTTTCTGCAGTAGGAGCATTAACAGCGTAATGAGACATCGGTTCTGCTGTACCCCAGAAAACCAGTCCAATACCCATACCAGCACTAAACAGCATGGCAAACCAGCTTAACCTTGTGAATTCAGGCTTCTCATCGGGTTTTCCTAGCTTAATTTTCCCGTACGGTGTGAAAATAATAAACACACAAAAAATAACTAACAATGTTACAAGAATTAGGTAATACCACCCAAACTTATTCGAAATAAATGATTGGGCACTTGCCGTCAACGACTGTAATGTGTCTGGAGAGATCGCTCCCCAAGCAACCATTAATAAACTTATAATGAGCGTGCTCCAAAACACGGAGGATACTTTTCCCCTCATACACTTCACCTCAACTTAAAATAATTTTCTTTTCCTATAGCATAAGAATTAGTACCTTTTTACCTATATCTACATATACCACTATAAAAAATGTCGAAACGCCGAATTTCGAATCCAAACTAACTCATTTTCGAGATTTTTCAATTAACGTTGCATTTTATAAGGATTTTAAATAAAAAACCGACTTGAAAATTTATTTTTTCTGCTTTCGACTGTTTGCCTTCTTCGTTTTAACACTCTTCGTTCCTGGCTGTTTTTTTATCCACTTCAAATAACGACGAATTCGATCGTCTTCTTTGAGCTGTGTGATCGTATTGAGCCTAATAGCAAGCTCCTTGTTCGTATAAAGAGCATGGATCTGCTTATGACAAGGCACACATAGCCAGGCGGTTGGTTTGAAAGAACCGCCTTCTTCTCTAGGGGTTAAATGGTGCAACGTGCATTTGGTAACCGTTCTTCCGCATAATTCACACACATCCATCTTAACACCCCTCTATAAGGTAGTGTTTGTTACTTTAATAAGGGCTATTCAAACCAATTAAAACCCTTAAGTTCTAGCGATTAAATGCTCAGAATATCTTTTATTTCATCTTCAGATAGACTAGAGATCATCGTTTCTCCAGGTTGGATAACTTTCTCAATGAGTTCTTTTTTCTTTTGCTGAAGCTCATAAATTTTCTCTTCAATGGTCCCCTGGGTAATTAACCTCATGACTTGAACAACTTTTTTCTGTCCAATTCGATGAGCTCGGCCTGCAGCTTGTTCCTCAACAGCTGGATTCCACCATAGATCATAAAGAATAACCGTATCGGCACCAGTTAAATTTAATCCTGTTCCTCCTGCTTTCAATGAGATAAGAAAAATTTCATTCTCACCATCATTGAATCGCTCGGTCATTTCAACTCGATCTTTCGAAGGCGTCTGACCATCCAAATAGAAAGCGGAATAGCCTAGATCCGTTAGCTTTTGATGAATGATCTTTAACATGCTCGAGAATTGCGAAAAGATCAAGAGACGTTTCTTGTTTTCGATTGATGTCGTAACAATATCTAAAAGCTGCTCAAGTTTACCCGATTGCCCCTGGTAATTCTCAACGAATAAAGACGGATGGCAGCATAGCTGCCTTAAACGAGTAAGTCCAGCCAGTATTTTCATGCGATTTTTTTGGAAACCATCGCCAGCAAGGCTTTCTTTAGTTTCCTGCTGAATACGGTGCAAGTAGCCAATGTACAGTTCTTTTTGCTGTTTTGTAAGCTCTGATACTTGAACCGTCTCAATCTTATCAGGAAGCTCTTTAAGTACATCCTTCTTCACACGTCTTAGAATAAATGGCTTTACCATTCTCGAAATTCGCTCATGTGGTAAATTTCTGAACGTGGATTGATCCGGGAAGAAACCAGGCATAATCGAGTGAAAAAGTGCCCAAAGTTCATCAAGTGAATTCTCAATTGGAGTTCCGCTGAGTGCAAACCGCTTCTTAGCACTTAATTGTCTCACAGCTTGTGAGGTCTTTGTGGCAGGATTCTTAATTGCCTGAGCCTCATCAAGAATAACGGAATCAAATTGAATGGTTTCATAATGGGCAATATCCTGCCTGAGCGTCGGATATGAAGTTATCCAAACGTCTGGCTGAAGCCCTTGACTTAGAAGCTCTTTACGCTCAATAGGCGTACCAGTATTCACTTCAATCTGAAGTCCAGGAGCAAATTTCTCAAACTCCTTTTTCCAGTTATAAATAAGTGATGCTGGTGCGACAACAAGCGCCATCGCTTCTGGATTATCTTTTTTCTCAGACAGCAAGTAGGCAATGCTTTGCAATGTCTTACCTAGTCCCATGTCATCTGCAAGAATCCCACCCAACTGATAATGGGCAAGTGCTTTTAGCCATTGATATCCCGTCATCTGGTACGAGCGAAGATCAGCTTCTAGCCCTGTTGGAAGATCAAACTGAAGGTCCTCCGGGTGCTTTAAACGAGAGATAAGATCTCGAAAAGCCTTGCTATAACGTGAAGCGTGCTTTCCACCGCTCATTCTTTCGTCGAGCTGGAGCCCTCTATAGAGTGGCAGATGGAGTTCTCCTCTTTCAATATCTTTTTCTTTTATATTCAGGTCGTCGAATAGCTGACTAACATGTTGAAAATCTTCATTTTCAATTGAAACGAAGGCACCATTCGCAAGGCGATAATAGCGATCTTTTTCGATCACAGCTTTAAGAATATGAGAGATTTCTTCTTCATCTAATCCCTTCATGTCAAAGCTTACATCAAGCCAATTTCCACTATGATCCATATCTACTGATGTTACCGGAGCCGATGATTCATCCAATAACCAACCTCGAGCAGATTCTGTCAGAAACACATCAGCAAGGTCATTTAGTTCTGGAATCGTCCAGTAAAGAAAGTCAAATATCACCGCTTCATCTTCTGCATAAAGTTCTTTACCGTTGAATTTTAGTGATGCTTGTTCAATAAGAGACATAATGGTCTGTTCCTTTTCACTGTCTCTTAAGACAATGCCTCCCTGGTCATTTACGATCCGGGAATCATCTTTAAAAGGATTAATCACATCTTCGCCATATTCATATTCAACGTTAACTAGAAGTCGCTGTCCTTCTGCATTTACATAGACTCTCGCACGCAAATCAGGATTGATGATTTTTTCATTGATCTGTTCAGAGATCAATACATCCCCAAGCTTTTTGAGACCTGGAACGACCTGAGAAAGAAATGGTTCAATCTGCGTTTGTGAAATGGATAAGTCACTTTTTCTAGCCGCATTTCGAAAATGAGACAGATCCCTTAATAAGGACTGCTGTTTTTTCGACAGTTTATAAAGCTTCTCATCGTGAAATAACCACCCATAAGTAGGAAAATAAGCTGCGCTTTGAAATCCATTTAACTGAAGTACGTAATCATCTTCCCGCTGTTCAATCTCAAAAGAAAATGGTAACCCACCATCGAAAAGTTCAGTCTCTTCATAAAGCGTCCGATTGTATTCAAAACGAATCAATCTGTTTTGCTTTAAAAACTCTGAAAGAAACTCATTCGCTGTCAATGGAGGTAAAATCAATTCACGGTTTTCAGTAAAACGCCCCCAGTTATCAGGTAAATCCAAATAAACCTTCTCATTCCTTCTTATTGCGAGTAGAAGTTGAATAAAAGGCTCATCGAGTTCATGAAACGTATGTTCATCTGGTTCATAACTGAACTTTTTCGTAAACAAATAAGATTGCTCATCAAGAATCGCATCAAGAAATGCGCGAATATCTTTCACAACATATAAACGGTTTACCCCTACTTTAAGTTCAAGAGTCCACGGAGAATCACCTTGAGATTTACGAAGCGTCGGGTAAGAGCTCGCTTTCAATGTAAACTCAATCTTCAACTCATCCGCTCTCAATCTTGAGCGGTTCACTTCGGGTTGATAATCACTTAACACTTGAATGAGCTGATTTGTTTCACTGTAGCTTCGTGGTGATTGAGGTACCTGTGATGGTTTTTCCTTTTCACTTTCTTCCGGCCCTTTCTCGCTGATTGCAATAAGCACAGCAGCAAGATGCTTACAAGTGCCATATGTTTCAAATGCTTGACACTCGCAAGACCCAAACCAGTTATCACCAAGTAGCTCAATTAACACGCCATATTCAGAACTTCCGTTTACATAAGCTCGATAAGACTGATCTTCTTTATCATATGTAAGCTCAGATACGCGCCCATTCTGAAAATAGGTGAGACCTCTTTGATAGAAGCTCACTGGAAAACGTTCTTTTATTTCACTTTTAGTAAACATAGAAAAATGCTTCATATCCACATCACATCAATTCCAATGGTAGTAGTAACCTTCATTATACAATTTTCCACATCTTCTTCAAAATATTGCGCGACCCAAAAGAGCATAATAGCATATTTTTCCCTAAATTCAAAATGAGACTTCTAATTCAGACCGTTTGGACATGTATTAAAGAAAGAGGAATTCCTTATTTCAAGGTACATTCATTACGAGAAATGATCTCTAGATGTTTGACTCATTCGAGTGAACCCTTCACTTCATTCGAATAAATCAACTATCTATCCACTCCAACAGCCTGCTCAAAAGTATTTATCTTGAATCAGAATACATAGATAAAAGGAGATTGCTCGCCATGCTAGAAATTGCTATTGCTCACATTATCCTAGGCTTATCCATTGCTGCTCCGCTCGGTCCAATTAACATCGAAATCATGAAGCGAGGAATTCATAAAGGGTTCTGGTCTTCTCTCTTCGTAGGAGCAGGTGGAATGAGTGCAGACCTTGTACTCATGTATTTGATGTATTTCGGTATTGCAACTTTTGTTAAGTTGACTATTGTCCAAATTAGTTTAATGATTCTCGGAGCCATTATCTTAACGATTTCTGGGATTCAAGGCTTTCGATCTCAAGTAAGTCTTGATGAAGACGAGGACAAAGAAAAAACGGGCTTATTTCATTCCTACGCAGCTGGTTTCATGATCGCTGCATTTAATCCGATGAACCTTCTTTTCTGGCTCGGTATTTACGGATCAGTGCTTAGTGTTTCACTGCAACAGCCAGACAAATGGCAAGCCTTTTTCTTATCTGCACTCGTTTTCATCGGGATCGGCCTTTGGAATGTCAATCTTTGTATGACCGTCCACTTCGGAAAATCACTAATGAAACCTCGAACGCTCCGCGCGATTAGTGTAACCGCCAGTCTCGTATTATTATTTTTTGGATTACGGTTCGGCTACCTTGCAGCTGAAATGATTTTCGTTGCTTCAAAATAGGATTGGCTATGCAGCCAATCCTATTACGTCTTCATTTATGACAACGAATGTTTTTGAGACAGCATTCTTGTTACAATGACGCGTTTACGTAAAATAAACATAAGCTGCGATTCCTGCTATAGCAAGAACGCTTACAAGAAGATAAATAGCGGAAATGGTAACCGTTGTATTCTTCGCTTTCTTCCCATACCCAGGATCACTTTTTCCGGCAACCATTAGCGTACCAATTAAAATAATAACAAGAAAAATAATAATAAGCGTTGTTGCAATTGTGATCATCCCCATCCCTCCCTACCTTTATCATACACTGTCTCCTTTCTGTAATAAACCTGCAAAAGTGTGACACATTTGTTATGATAGAAAACATGTGCGTTTTCGCACAAAATATAAGAAAGAAAAAGGAGAGTATTTATGAGGAGAGGAATCTTAGTCCTAGTCATTGCAGCACTTTCAATTTTAGCAGCTTGTGGATCTGGAGAAAGTGAAGAATCGAAAGGAACGGTTACTTTTGGATTAAACAACTGGGCTGAAAACATCGCCGTTTCAAATATGTGGAAAGTGATACTTGAAGAAAAAGGATATGATATTGAACTCAAATCAATGGAAAAATCACCTGTTTGGGCTGGTATTTCACAAGGCGACCTTGATGTAGCAGCAGAGGTTTGGCTACCAACAACAGATAAACCGCTATACGAAGAGTATAAAGAAGATGTTGAGATGCAAGAAACATGGTATGAGGGTACAGGTCTTGGGCTAGTTGTACCTTCGTATATGGATATCAATAGTATTGATGAACTGAACGACAAAAAAGACGAACTTGGATTAGAACAAATTGTTGGAATTGATCCGGGCGCTAGCTTGATGGAAATGAGCAGAACGGCTGTTGATGAATATGAATTAAATTATGACCTTGTCGATAGCTCTGGTCCAGCGATGATGAGTGAGCTTAAGAAAGCTTATGAAGACGAAGAACCTATTATTGTCACGCTGTGGAATCCTCACTGGGCTTTTGCAGAATATGACTTAAAGTACCTGGAAGATCCCAAAAATGTTTATGGTGAAGCGGACGATATTTACTTTATGACAAGAACAGATTTCAGTGACGATCACCCTGAAATCGTTAAGTGGATGAACAATTGGAAGATGGATGATGATTCACTCGGTAGTCTAATGGCAACGATTAAGAATGCTGACGACACCGAAACAGGCGCAAAACAGTGGGTTGAAGAGAACGAAGAACTTGTCTCTAAATGGACTGAATAACGGCCTGAACTCATCTTCGAATTCTTTATCTATTCGCTCTCATGAATGGCTTTATTTTTAGTTCATTTGATTGACTAATCAATATGAAAAGGAACCCGAATGGGTTCCTTTTCATTATCCAATGTTATATTTAAGAATGTCCCAAATCATTTTCTGCAACAACTTTGCCAATCGTCTTTCCTGATTCAAGTCGTGCATGAGCGTCACCGATCGTAGTAAAAGTAAAGCTTTGTTCATCCAAAACCGGCTTTAATATGCCGTGATCTACCATATGCGCTACGCGGTTTAGAATGTCTCCGTGATGCTCTCTGCCTTCATTCGTTAACATCGGAACGAGCATTAAAACACCATGGTACGAAGCACTTTTTACATAAAGTTGTGTCATGTCGTGTTCACCACTGCCAACAATACAGGCAACGTCTCCGCCATTTTTCACTGCTTGAAATGACTTTTCCATGTTATCTCCACCTACAGTATCAAAAACAGCATCGAAACCTTTTCCATCTGTATAGTCATTAACATATTCTTCGACAGACGTTTCTTTATAATTGATCGCGTAATCAGCACCAAGATCTTGACCTATCTTCATTTTCTCATTCGTTGAAGCTGTCGTATAGACGATGGCACCTAGTGATTTAGCAATCTGAATAGCGATGTGCCCAACGCCGCCTGTCGCACCGTGAATAAGAACATTTTGTCCTGGCTTTACATTGATTCGATCAATGAGTGCTTCCCACGCCGTGATAGATACGAGCGGTAATGCGGCAGCTTCTTTCATAGATAAATGCGCTGGTTTCTTAGCCACAAGCTTATGATCAACAATCATTTGTTCACGGAGTGCTCCATCGAGGCCTTTTACCCCGCCTGCACAAGCAAATACCTCGTCACCTTTTTTAAACGCGCTTCCTTCATATGCTTCCTCCACAATGCCCGCTACATCTCCATGTAGAACGGCTGGAAATGTTGGAGCAAACGCTTCTGCTTGACCAGATCGTATTTTCATATCCACTGGATTAACGCTTGTTGCTTTCACGTTAATTCTCACTTCACCAGCTTTTAATTCTCTTGATGAGAGCTCTTCTACACGAAATTTCGATGGTGCTCCAAATTCGTTAATCACAACTGCTTTCATGAATAAACACCCTTCCTGGATCTAATTCAAATTACCTTGTTTATTCTTCTGCGTTCCCCGATATCTTTCTAAACAAACAGGTATTTCATTCAGAATTTATGACCAAACTCATTATACAGCCGGTCATTATCTTTTCATAATAAAAGGTGCTGTCAGATGACCGGCCTATCAATGCAAGTCATTGAAGAAGCCCTTCTCATACGTATGAGAAGGGCTTCTTCACGTTCTTTGGATATGGTTAGTAAGCTGGATGTATCTTGATTACGAAATCCTATTGATGATGTTATTTACCTCAGAGACGCTATATCGAATTATTTCCTCCGCTGATTTCGATGTACTCAACCGTGGATTTTGCCCCGACCACAATGACATCCATTCAGGATGATTTTGCTCAGCTGCTTGTTTACGAATCTCTTTCGTTAATGTGTTTAACACTGGGTATCCAGGCAACATTGGTAAGTTAGATGCAGTCATTTCGGTAATAAAATCATTTTTTATACCACGAGCAGACTTTCCACTAAATACGGGTGTGATCATTGTTTGTTCTTCCGTACTCGTTAATATCGCTTGTTTGTGAAGAGGGTGAGCCCCACTTTCTTGACATGTCACAAATGCTGTTCCCATCTGAACAGCTCCAGCTCCAAGAACCAGCATACTGAGAACACCTCTACCATCCATGATTCCACCAGCCGCTATAACAGGAATCTCTATGGCATCAACCGTTTGTGGGATAAGAGAGGAAATACCGACAAGGGACGAATCAACTTCACTTTCAAAAGTGCCGCGATGTCCACCAGCTTCTGCCCCTTGCATCACCACAACATCCATTCCGCTTTCTTCATTTATAATGGCTTCATTTACCGTCGTTGCCGTTCCAATAAGGATCATTCCATTACGCTTTAGTTGCTGGACATCCTCTTTTGAAGGAATTCCAAAAGTAAAGCTACATACAGGTACATTTTCCTCTATTAAAATCTTAAGCTTTTCTTTGTATTCTTTTTTTACAACCGAAAAAGGCTTCTCATTATAACTATAGTCTTCTATACCAAGTTTTGTAGCATAGCACTGAAGCACCTGCTTTGTCTGCTCCACCACTTCATTTGAGGAGTGATCCTCCTCAGGAATAAACAAGTTAACAGCAAAAGCCCTTGACGTGTACTGTTTAATGTCCTTGATCGCGATTCGCATTTGATCAGGTGTCATGTACCCAGCCCCTAAGCTGCCTAAGCCTCCCGTATTCGATACAGAAGCAACTAATTGAGGTGTTGTCACCCCTCCGGCCATTCCTGCCTGTACGATCGGGTATTCGATGTTTAATATGGAAGTTACGAGAGTTTCATTCCACAAGACTACCATCTTCCTTTCTATTTCTTCCTTTGCCCTTTCAAATACTTCTTTATAAAAAGAATGACTCCTTTCAAATACGCTGAGGAATCTATCTTGCAATTCAATTGATCTATCGCTATGATAATGTTAACCACATATACATAATCAGTTAACATTATTATAGCAGGGGGAATGAGTCTTGAAAGAAAACTCTTATTTGCCTGAAGAATGGCATGTTGTCGTGGAAGAAGCAATGGAAGCTTATATCACTAAAGAAGAATTCCAAGCATTCTTAATAGAATATACCCTACAAAAAGCGTGTATCAAAAGCCAGGAGTAAATTCTCCTGGCTTTTGAGTTGCCAAGAACAATGCTATATAACTGGATACTTTAGAATAACCTGAGGCCCTGAGCGCCCGTTCTTTTTCTTATTAGTAGAAATAAACCCCGCTCCTAAATATACCTTCTTAGCTGCTTCATTGTCTTCATTAACCCCGAGAACGATTTCATCACAATTAGGGAGATGCCTTTTTACAAACTGTTCTAGCTGCTGTAAAGAGGCTTTCGCAATCCCTCTTCCTTGCTCAGATCGATTGATTGAATACGCTCTTAACAGAACGGCGTTGATATTATCTGAATACGAGAAAATATCATCTCCACGATCTAGAACGAAAAATCCTACTGGCTGATCCTTTTCCATAATCACCACAGGAAAGCGATCATGATCGATCTGACATTTCTCATATGCTGGGACTGGCATCGACGTGAAAGCGAGCTGACTATCATCTAGAGTGAATGATTTCAACGCATTAATATGATCGTTTTCAGCTTTCACAAGATAGATGTTTTCTTCATTAACTCTCAAATGAAAGACTCCTCTCCAATCTAACTCTCTTTTTATTATTACTCGTCAACCAAAAGAATCCAATATGACAGTAAGATAAAGAAGCGCTCCTAATCTTAGGAGCGCTTCTCTTATTGCTTTTCGCGTCTAGCAAAATCAACAAATCTAAATTTATCAAGCCGGTGCCTTGATTCAGTATACTCAATTAATGTGGTGTCATTTAGATAAACGTAGTTTCGAACCACGACAACATGATTGTAATCATGCAAATCCAGGTAGAGACGATCCTCTTCATCCGCCTCTTCCACTACAATTTCCTTTTTAGCATAGCTTACGACAAGGCCAAGGTCATTCTCTAAATAATCATAGATCGAATTCTCACAAATTGTTTTTGTGAGCTCTGGAACAAATTCTACTGGAAAATAATCGCGATCAAGTATAATTTTCTCTCCATCTATTTCACGAGCTCTTACAACATGCCATACTTGTGCATTGTCTTTTAGCTCCAACTGCTCACTAACCCATTTCGATGGAAGTTTTTTTTCTAGATCATGAACGATGGTACGAGAAGAGCGATTCATTTTTTGAGAGATTTCCTTAAAGCTCACAAGTCCAGAAACCGGAAATTCATAGCGGTTAAGGTCGAGAACGACAGATCCTCGCGCTTTAATTTTCTGAATCAAACCATTTTGAGAAAGCAAATTAAGAGCTTTACGAATCGTCTCTCGAGATGTTCCGTACGCTTCCGCTAACTCGTGTTCTGAAGGTAATTTAGTATTCGGTTGATAGGTACCATTTTGTATATTCAGAGAGAGATCATTATATATTTGCTGGTACTTGGTTTGCTTCATAGACTCACCTTGCCTTAGTTAGATGATAAGCAATCGACTCATATGGTCGCAATGACACTTTCTTGAAAGTGTTAGGAGTGTCTTCATAATTTGATAATAAAACCTCTGCATGATAACCGTTTACTTCCACATCTTCCGGAAGTTCAAACGTCACTTCACTTTCATAGAAATTATTGATCACAAGAAGCTTTTCATTTTCACCGTTCCTTACATAAGCGAAAAGCTGTGGGTGTTCAGCTAAAAGAAGCTCATAGTCACCGTATGTGATCAAATCCATATTTTTTCTAAGTGCGATTAGCTTCTGATAATGTTCAAATACTGAATGTCTCTCATTAAGAGTATCTTCGACGTTAATGCCTTCATAGTTTTTCGCAACGGGTATCCATGGTTCTCCTGTTGTAAACCCAGCGTTAGCTTCTGAATTCCATTGAACAGGCGTTCTTGAGTTATCTCTTGATTTATGACGCAAAATCTCGAGTACTTCTTCTTCACTATACCCTTTTTCCTCTTTAAGAATGGAGTAAATATTCAACGACTCTACATCACGATAAGATGAGATCGCATCAAACTTTGGATTCGTCATCCCAATTTCTTCTCCCTGATAAATATACGGAGTACCTTGCATCAGGTGCATTGTTGTCGCTAGCATTTTGGCTGACTCACGTCTGTACTCCCCGTCATTCCCGTAGCGTGATACGATTCGGGGCTGGTCATGGTTACACCAGAAGAGAGCATTCCAGCCTCCACCTTCATACATTTCCGCCTGCCATGTTGATAGAATTTCTTTTAGCTTTAGGAAATCAAAATCGGCTACAGACCACTTTTCGCCATTAGGATAATCGACTTTTAAATGATGGAAGTTGAACGTCATGCTCAATTCATTTCGCTTAGGATTAGAGTATTTAATGCAGTTGTCAATCGTTGTGGAAGACATCTCCCCAACCGTCATGCTGTTATATTTCATAAATACTTTGCGATTCATTTCATTCATATACTCATGCACTTTTGGACCATCTGTATAGAATTTACGTCCGTCTCCTGGAGCTACAGAACCATCATCATTTGGGAAATTCTGATCTTTCGAAATAAGGTTAATCACATCGAGACGAAACCCATCGACACCCTTTTCAAACCAGAATGTCATCATATCATACACTTCATCTCTTACTTTTTCATTCTCCCAGTTAAGATCAGCCTGTGTGACATCAAAAAGATGTAAGTAATATTGACCTGTTTCTTTATCAAACTGCCACGCATTACCACCGAACTTTGACTGCCAGTTTGTTGGTTCTGCTCCATTTACGCCATCTTTCCAGATGTAATAGTCTCGATAAGGATTATCCTTTGATTTACGAGACTCGACGAACCACTGATGTTCGGTTGACGTATGATTTACAACGATATCCATAATGATCTTAATGCCTTTTGCATGTGCTTCTTGAAGGAGACGATCGAAATCCTCCATTGTTCCATACTCTTCATAAATACTAAAGTAGTCTCGAATATCATATCCATTGTCATTCTGAGGTGAATCATAGATTGGTGTTAGCCAAACGACATCAACTCCAAGTTCACTTAAATAATCCAGTTTTTCGATAATGCCTTGAATATCCCCCGTACCGTTACCAGTTGTATCGTTAAAGCTTTTCGGGTAAATTTGATAAACGACTGACTTCTTCCACCATGGTTGTTGCATATCATTCAACTCCTAATTGTATACTTGAAAAAACAAACAAAGGCGATACCATCGGAGCAGCTTAAGTGCCTGATGATATCGCTCCTTTTTATTTACTCACTTACTTTTCTAACTTTCCCATACAAGAATGTTAAAACAAATGGTACGACGAGTGCGATGGCCATCCCCATAAAGAAAGCACCCCAGTATTCTTTAAAGATTGAAAGGAAGCCAGGTATACCACCTACACCGATCGATGTCGCTTCCACACCACTAACCGTAATAACAAGACCAGCCACAGCTGAACCAATAATCGCTGCAAAGAACGGGAACTTAAAGCGTAAATTCACACCGAATAGCGCAGGTTCAGTGACGCCTAGGAAAGCAGAGACTGCTGAAGTACCAGCAAGTCCTTTCGTTTTCTCATTACGAGTAATCAGCATCATCGCAAGTGCCGCTGCACCCTGTGCGATGTTGGAAAGTGCCAGCATCGGCCATAAGAATGTGCTTCCCGTACTGCCGATTAACTGCAAATCTACAGCAAGGAACGTATGGTGCATTCCCGTGATAACGAGTGGCGCATATAAAGCCCCATACACTAATCCACCAATAGCTGGTGCAAAATCAAATAATCCAATAAAACCATCCGTTAAGAGATTCGCAATCCAGAATGTCACTGGCCCAATAAGAGTAAACGCTAGGAATCCAGTTACGAGCAAGGCAACAGGAGCCACAATGAGCATTTGAATGGAATCTGGAATCCGCTTATTAAGAAACGTTTCAATTTTGGCTAATATATAAGCTGACACAAGAACAGGCAAGACTTGCCCTTGATACCCAATCTTCTCTATTTCAAGTCCGAACAAATTCCATGTTGGAATATCGTCGGCTTCTCCATATGCCCAAGCATTAAGGAGATCGGGGTGAACAAGAATAAGACCTAGAACAATACCGAGCAATGGACTTCCGCCAAATTGCTTCGCTGCTGACCAACCAATTAAGCCAGGTAAAAAGACGAAGGCTGTGTTAGCAATCAGGTTAATAATACTCGCTAAATCTGCCCACTGTGGATACACCTCTACAAGTGGATCACTAAAGAAGATATCCGGTGCTGTGAGAATATTATTAATCCCAAGAAGCAAACCAGCTGTTACGATTGCAGGTAAAATCGGAATAAAAATATCAGCAAGTGTTTTCACTCCGCGCTGGAGAATATTTTGTTTACTTGCAGCGGCATCTTTCACATCCTGTTTGGACGCGCTTTCAATATCTGCCATCTCAGCAAAGATCTTAAATACTTTATCAACGGTTCCTTGACCGATGACTACCTGAAACTGTCCATTCGCCGAAAAAGAACCTTTGACAAGCTCGTTCTCTTCAAGTGCTTTAGTATCTACTTTACTTTCATCATGTAAAACAAGACGCAGACGGGTTACACAATGTGTTGCGGTCGAAATATTTTCCTTACCGCCTATGGCTTCCAGGATCTGTTCGACAGACTCTCGATTAATCGCCATGTTTTCTTCCCCCTTAGAAATAATCTAATTGTTCCGAAGAGAGTTGATATATAGCGTACTCTCTTCGGAAGATCAAAACTTTATCCTTTTACTTTGGTTGTCATAATTTCAGTCTCATTTGAAGCGCCGACTGTATATTTCTTCTCAACATTTTCAAGAACATCAGCATTTGTAATAATCACAGGCGTAATCGTACTCGCTGCTTTCTCCTTAACAAGATCAAGATCAACTGTGATGAGAGGATCGCCAACTTTTACCTTGTCGCCTTCTTTTACGTGACCTTCAAATCCTTCTCCACCCATGTTAACTGTTTCTAAACCAACGTGGATCAAAATTTCAAGACCTGATTCAGATTCAATTCCAACCGCATGTTTCGTATGGAAGAACTGGATTACTTTCCCGTTGACTGGCGAAACGACTTTTCCGTCTTTTGGCTCAATCGCAACACCGTCTCCCATCATTTTTTGTGAAAATGTTGGATCTGGAACTTTTTCAAGTTCAACAACGTCTCCGTTTAAAGGAGCGTATATAACCTCTTCTGACGGCTTTTCTTTTTTACCAAATAGTTTTTTCAACATAAGAACATTCCCCTTTCAACCGCTTTCATTTATATTCTATCTTGTCTATACAAGTTTATCTTACACATGCAGTTTATCTTGTATAGACAAGTTAGTCAACTAAAATACTCATCTTTTAAATCACATTTCTAAGGGGGAAGATGTGATTCGATACATAAATTCCCTGATTGTCATATCCTAAACGCTGATACATGTTTCAAATTTCTCGAAAACGTATACAAAAGGACTAAGGAGTGATCATATGGAAAAGCACCAAATAAAAACGATAACGTTTGAAGATGATGGTAACATTCCAAACAACCCGTTCCATCCGCTTATTCTCTATCCAGGAGCGCTAGATCATCCCGATAATTGTATGAAGATTTTCAAAGAAAACAATTGGACTAATGCGTGGGAGAATGGCGTCTTTTCTTATCATCATTATCACAGCAACAGCCACGAAGTACTTGGAGTGATTAAAGGAGAGGCTTCTATTACATTTGGAGGAGAAAACGGAAAAACGGTTGAAGTGACAGTAGGAGATGTTGTCGTCATTCCTGCTGGTGTGGGACATAAAAAAGAAGCATCCTCGACCGATTTCCGCGTAGTAGGGGCTTATCCAGCCGGTATGCCCCACGATCTTAGAACAGGAAAAGCCGATGAACGAAAAGATGCCATCGATAACATTAAGAATGTTCCATTACCTGCAACGGATCCTATTTTTGGTGTTAATGGACCATTACTTGACGTTTGGGGCCGCTAGAACATAGCAAAAGACGCCTTTATAGGCGTCTTTTTTAGGAAGAAGTATATTCAGATTTCTTAAATCCCGGAACCGTTTTTTCGTAAAAGTCCAAGTTATCAGGATGATGCGCTATACGGCTGTCAGAATGAAGAGAATCGATGGAAACCATCTCTTCATCAGTTAAATTAAAATCAAAAATAGCTGCATTCTCTTTAATCCGCTCGCTATGGGAGGACTTCACATTCAACAAAATCTGATGCTGAAGACACCATCTAAGAACAATTTGTGCAGGTGTTTTACCATAACGTTCGCTAACTGCTTGAATCACCGGATTCTTTAACACCTGACCTCGTTTTAACGGTGACCATGCCTGGACCTGAATTCCTTTTGATCGACAGTAATCTCTTAGTTCACCCTGTATTAATTCAGGGTGTAACTCAATTTGATTGAGAACAGGTTTAACGGTTGAAATACGAGAAATGGCTTCTAGATGGTGCGTCTCAAAGTTACTAACACCAATAGCACATACCTTTCCTTCATGATAGAGCTTCTCTAGCGCTTGCCATGTTTCAAGAAATAAGTGAGGAACTGGCCAGTGAATTAAATACAAATCAAGATAATCAGTGCCCAATCGTTCCAGTGATCTTTCAAAAGCAGCAAGCGTTGCATTATAGCCCTGCTCATCGTTCCAAACTTTAGAAGTAATAAACAGCTCTTCGCGTGGAATTCCTGAATCCTTAATCGCGCGACCCACTGCTTCTTCATTCTCATAATAGGAAGCTGTATCAATGCCGCGGTACCCCGTTTCAATGGCAACTTTAACAGCGCTGTAGGCATCTTCCCCTTTTAGTTTAAAAGCACCAAAACCAAGATAAGGCATTTTAACACCGTTTGATAGAACAACCGTTTTCTCAATCCCCATCTTATTTCGCCTCCTTCTTCAATCACCTTTATCTCTAAAGAAATCTGACTCCCTTCTCTACACTATTTCTTAAGACGCTATGCTATTCCTTACACAAGCTTGCGGTACTCATTAATAAAAACTGTGGGATCCTTTTTGATAATAAATGATTCAACACCACTATTTGTATGAAGATATAGGAAGCCATAAAGCGTCGATTGAAATCGATAGGACATATCAAAGACATCTTTGATCGCAAAATGTTTATGTCCAACAACTATCCGATCTTCATATAGTTCTAAATCGTGCTCCTGCTCTAGCGTTTTCTGTTCCGTACGTTCCATTTTTCTAATTACCTTGATAAATGGGTGAGATAAAATAAATTTCAAGTTCATCATCCTATTCTTCTATCATTCTACATATTATCACTCAGTTCCTCTTTAAGAGAAAGGGTAATAAAGAAAAAGAGCAGACCTTTACTGGTCCGCCCCCTTCTTTCGTATCAGTTAATGATAAGCATTAAGCTCAATCATTTTATCTTTTCTTTATTTGCCTTCAATAGCTTCAATAATTTTATTTGCAGCACTTTCACTTGATTGTGGATTTTGTCCTGTAATTAAATTACCGTCACGAACGGAATAAACTGACCAGTTCTCGCCTAACTCAAAGTTAGCACCTTTTTCACGTAATTTGGTTTCAAGCAAGAATGGCATTTGTTCAACAAGCCCCATTTCTCGCTCTTCAGAATCAGTAAAGGCACTTACTTTCTTCCCTTTTACAAGAGGTGTACCGTCTTTATAAGTTACGTTCACAAGTCCTGCTGGACCGTGGCAAACGGATCCGATAATTTTATCTGCTTCAGCTTGTTCCTGAAGGATATGTTGAAGAACTTCGCTATCAGGGAAGTCAAACATCGTTCCGTGACCGCCCGGTAGAAAGACAACGTCAAAGTTGTTTGCATCTTCTTTTGTTACCTTAGTTGTATTTTTCAGTTGGTTTTGAGCGTCTTCCCATTCTTTCGGATCTTCTTCTGGGATACTATTTGGATCAAGCTCTACTTCGCCACCTTGAATGGAAGTGACTTTGATGTCATACCCTTTTTCCTTGAAGATGTTATAAGGGACAGCGAACTCTTCAAGCCATAGTCCTGTTTTGTGCTCTGAATCGATTTCTGTATGGTTTGTTACGACCATTAATACTTTAGTCAATTGAATTCCTCTCCTTTATCTTCTAAGTACTTGTTAGTCTTTATGACCACTTTAGTACAATACCCGATGTTCAAAAAAGTATTCATGGGATTGAAGAATCCAGAAAATTTACTAATATAACAATTGAGGGATAATGAAAAACAAATAGAACACATTGAGAAAGATAGCACTCATAACAAGAAGAGTGTTTTTCTTCTTAATTTGCAGGATATAAAGAACGATCCAAAGAACAAATAATCCGATTGGAACGAACAGATAGTTATTATTTTCAGCTAACTTTAAAACACCGAGGAGTTCTAAAATAGAGTATGGAACAATAATGACTCCAAGAATAATATTGATAAGATGAATCCATTTTCTTTCAAGAGCTTTCACTAGAAATGTATCTCCTTTCTGAAAGAACCGATTTCACTAACTATTCTATTTTCCATCTCTATTGATGAAGAGTCAACGATCAATTTGACGAAGGCTTTTCAAACATAGTCCTTCTTTTCTTCACTCTTTCCATTCCATTATTTGGGCGTTTTCTAATCATATCGTCGGGTATTTGATCAAAATCGTCGAATAGACTCCTTTTCCTCCGAATGCTGTCTCTTGTATAGGACAATCATTCAAGGAGGAATAAAGATGAAACACAAAATGAAACTCGTAGCAGCGCTACTTATTTCTAGCATCATTTTTGTAGCCACGCCTTCATTTGCTTCTGCAGCATTTGATCGTGTCAACCAACAAGGCGACTCAGGGGGAGAAGTTAAGGAACTGCAAGACTATCTTATGACGAAAGGGCTATTCCCCTACCACACTGCAACAGGCTATTACGGAGAGATCACTGAAGAAGCCGTGAAGGATTTTCAGGCGAATCGCAATCTCCAAGTAGATGGGATTGCAGGACCAGAAACAAAACAAGCCCTTCAAGTCCTAAGACGTGGAGACATCGGGAAACAAGTCATACATATACAAAGCCAGCTTAATCAAGCGGGATATGAGAGCGATGCAGATGGGATATATGGTTCAGGTACAGCTACACTTGTAGAGGAATTCCAACGAGACAATGGCCTTTCAGCTGATGGGATTGCAGGACCGTCCACACGTGGAGCGTTAGATCAAATGGCTGCACCAGGTTCAGCTGCAGGGAAAGAATTCACGGCAGAAAGCACCGCTTATACAGCCGATTGCACCGGGTGTTCTGGTGTTACTAAGATGGGAATCAATTTAGACAAATACCCGGACGCCAAAGTGATCGCAGTTGATCCTGATATGATTCCACTTGGCTCCATTGTGGAAGTTGAAGGATATGGCACAGCCATTGCTGCAGACATTGGTGGCGACATTAATAACAATCGTATTGATGTATTTATTCCAAGTCAGCAAGGCGCCCTCAATTGGGGACGAAAAGATGTTAAGATACGCGTCATTGAATAAGAAAAAGAACAGGCATTCCATATTGAAGTGACCCCTGTCAAGTAGACAGGAATTAAAAAGCATTTTTAAGCAGCCTGAGCTCTATACTTATAGGGGCTC
>NZ_JAUORD010000185.1:0-249 GCF_030547345.1 Anaerobacillus sp. 1_MG-2023
TCTTTCGCCTCGGCAATCAGCTTGTCGGCTTGTTGGCGAGCATCAGCCAACAAGGCCGCGGCCTGTTGGCGGGCATCGGCCAGAATTGCCTCGGCTTCTGTTTCCCCCGCCTCAACGCCATCCTGACGCAAACGGCTAACCAGCTCGTCAATCCCGGCGGAAACGACGTCACTGCCTGATTGTTTCATCCAATTCCTCCTGCGTTTACCCGTTTATCAAACAACAGATAAACATCCATCAGCCTGTTAC
>NZ_JAUORD010000186.1:0-249 GCF_030547345.1 Anaerobacillus sp. 1_MG-2023
TCATGTTGTCGCGCAAATAATCAAAGCCCAGTTCGTTGTTTGTCGAATACGTAATATCCGCGGCATAGGCGTCGCGTTTTTCCGCATCGGGCTGTTGTGGATAGACACAACCGGTGGTCATGCCCAACGCGCCGTAAACCTGGCTCATCCATTCGGCGTCACGGCGCGCAAGGTAATCGTTTACCGTAACAATGTGGACACCCTTGCCTGTCAGCGCATTAAGATAGGCCGGGAACGTCGCAACAAGGG
>NZ_JAUORD010000187.1:0-249 GCF_030547345.1 Anaerobacillus sp. 1_MG-2023
TACCACTATATTGCCCAAAAGCCTAAAAACTAAACGATGTAATAGCATTTTGTATCTTTTCACCTATGGTAAGAATCTTAATTGTAGATTCGAATGATAGAACTAGAATATTCTAAGTAATTTGTATCAGGAAGTGATTGTGAATTCTAATGCTTATTAAAAGCCTTGAAAATCGAATGCATTCGTTTCCAAGGCTTGTTCTAATATTTATTTGTTGTTTGTTACTTTGTTGTAGGCACCATGCATAAC
>NZ_JAUORD010000188.1:0-248 GCF_030547345.1 Anaerobacillus sp. 1_MG-2023
GTACTGGAAAATCCAAAAGTGGATATGATGGCTGGTCTGCATGTACATCCAACCATAGAAACAGGACAATTTGGAATCACAGAAACGGAATTCAGCTGTGCAGCAATGGATCTATTTGAACTGGAAATAAAAGGAAATGGCGGACATGCAGCACATCCGCACCGCACAATCGATCCTGTTGCAATTGCGGCGCAAGTTATTACAGCACTTCAGCAAATCGTCAGCCGAAATACGGATCCACTTGATTC
>NZ_JAUORD010000189.1:0-248 GCF_030547345.1 Anaerobacillus sp. 1_MG-2023
CCAGAAGACAAGGCCGCGAAAGTTCAGGCGCTTTCGGCCAAAGGCAAACACGTTCTTATGGTCGGCGATGGTTTGAACGATACGGCGGCCCTGGCGGCTGCGCATGTGTCGATTTCTCCCGCTTCAGCGCTGGATGCCGCACGGGTTGCGTCGGATATCGTGCTTTTAGGCAGCGACCTGAGCCCGATTGCGGATGCCTTGATCACTGCGCGTTCTGCGATCAAACGTATTCGCGAAAACTTTCGGAT
>NZ_JAUORD010000190.1:0-248 GCF_030547345.1 Anaerobacillus sp. 1_MG-2023
GCATAATACATTTCATAAACGCCTTTTTCATCCTTCTCGGCATTTTTTACTTCTGCCTGGATAGTACCGCGTTTAAATGTTTCCTCGCGAATGTAGTCACGGTAAGCCGCATCATCTGAAATCCATTCCGCAATAATATCATTAACTCCAGCTAATACATCCTCATTAGTATGTAATTCATGTTCCTCTGAAAGATATTTTGCCGCCTCTTGCTCGATGTTGAAAGGCTCTTGATTCCAAATCAACTC
>NZ_JAUORD010000191.1:0-248 GCF_030547345.1 Anaerobacillus sp. 1_MG-2023
TATTCGGAGAGTTCAATCAGGCAGACGCCGAACGCAATCGCAAGTTTGAGGGCACAGGATTGGGATTGGCGATCACCGAAAGATTGCTCAAATTGATGGAAGGCGAGGTTTGGGTGGATTCGCGGGAAGGCGAAGGGTCAACCTTTGGTTTCAAACTCGACTTGCCAGTGGACGAAGACCTAAGCATCAGCCCACCCTCGTTGCCCGAACATGTCCAGAAGGTGCTGGTCGCGGACAAGCAGCAGGTC